>JAFGVO010000464.1 GCA_016937935.1 Deltaproteobacteria bacterium
AAGATTAAAATCAAAAAGAAAGATTACATATTGGTACGGCGCAAGAAGTATGCGTGAATCTTTTTATAACGATGAATTTGATGCTCTTCAGGAAGCAAATTCAAATTTTAAATGGCATCTGGCACTATCAGATCCTCTTCCGGAGGATAACTGGGAGGGCCCTACGGGTTTTATACATCAGGTTCTTTTTGATAACTATTTAAGCAGTCATGAAGCACCCGAAGAAATAGAGTACTACCTTTGTGGTCCGCCAATGATGAATGATGCTGTAACAAATATGCTTCTTGATTTAGGTGTAGAACGTGAAAACATAATGTTCGACGATTTTGGCTGATAGCCCCTTCATTGTTTGTTAATACTTTTTTTGTATTCGAAAATAATCTAAACACTTTACATATGTGGCTATATTATGGCAGGTTAATCCAGTTGTTTACGTGCAATTATAAGACTTATTTGGAATAAATATGAGTGATCAAAAAAAAGATGTGGAAGAAAAAGCCTTAAAAGGCTCGATAACTCTTAATGAACAGCGGTGTAAAGGGTGTACTTATTGTATAACATTTTGTCCTACCGGTGCAATTAAGATGGGCGACAAGCTTAACGAAAAAGGGTACACAATGCCCGCTCTTGTAGAGCCATTTTTATGTACCGGTTGTGATTTGTGTGGAACCTACTGCCCTGAGTTTGCGATAAGAGGGTATAGATTAAATAAAAAAGGTGAGGATTGATGTCTCAAAAGGCTCCAATAGTAAAAACTGGTGTTCATTTTATTGATGGTAATGAAGCATGTGCAGAAGGGGCAATAGCCGCCGGTTGTCGTTTTGTATCCGGTTATCCTATTTCTCCATCGACTGAAGTTGTTGAACATTTAAGTAGAAGATTTCCTGAAGTTGGTGGAATGTTTATTCAGATGGAGGACGAATTAAGTGCATCTATCTGTTTTCAGGGAGCTGTATGGGCCGGCGAAAAAGGTATGACAGTCACTTCAGGCCCGGGGTTTTCTTTGATGATGGAGCATGTTGGGTTTGCAGCAATGACAGAGACCCCTTCTGTATTTGTTAATGTTCAGCGAGCTGGACCCTCCACCGGGTTTCCAACTTCTCCTGCACAACAGGATATGATGCAGGCCAGGTGGGGTTCACATGGTGATTATGAAGTTATTGCAATTGCTCCGGATTCTCCTCAGGAATGTTTTAATTTAATTATTACCTGTTTTAATCTTGCTGAGAAATACAGGTGTCCTGTCTTTTTTATGATGGATGAATCTGTTGGGCATATGCATGGCAAGGTTTATATACCTGATGCAAAAGATATTGAAGTTGTGGACCGCAAAAACACAGATAGAAAACCGGGGGAGTATCTTCCTTATAAAATATATGGTGGTGATGTTCCAGAGATGGCAAAGGTTGGTACGGGGCACAAACTTCATATAACCGGCCTGACCCATAATGAAAAAGGTTATCCCGAAATGACTCCGCAGGTTCAGACCTCTCTTGTGACCAGGTTAAAAAGTAAAATTCTTGATCATGCTGAAGAAATATCCATGATTGAGGAAAAATTTATGGAAGATGCTGATGTGGCTGTTATCTCATATGGGATCAGTGCAAGGGTTGCTCTTAATGCGGTTGAAAAAGCACGTGCAAAAGGCGTGAAGGCAGGACTTGTAAGACTGATCACAATCTGGCCATTTAATGATAAAGCAATTGAAGATGTTGCAAAACGTGTAAATAGCATAATTGTAACAGAGATGAATCTTGGACAGATAGTACATGAGGTTGAGAGGGTTGCTGCAAAAAGTGTTCCTGTATATTTTGAAGGTAATGCGGGAAGCGTAACCATAGACCCGGATTATCTTGCTGATAGAATTTGTGAGGTGGCTAAATGATTGATATTGAGCCAAGATATATCGATTCGCTTCTTCGTCAGGACAGACTGCCTCATATCTGGTGTCCCGGTTGTGCAATTGGAACATCTCTCAACAGTTTTTTAAGAGCAGTTGAGAAATCCGGATATGGTCCTGATAATCTTCACGTAGTCTCCGGGATAGGTTGTACAGGAAGAGTTGCCGGTTATGTAAATGTTGATTCGTTTCATACAACCCACGGAAGAGCAATTCCATTTGCAACAGGGCTTGCTCTTGCAAGACCAACCTCAAAGGTTGTAGTCTATTCAGGCGATGGGGACTTATCTGCAATTGGAGGCAACCATCTTATTCATGCGGCAAGACGTAATATGGATATGGTTGTTATTTTAATAAATAATTATACATACGGCATGACTGGAGGGCAGGTAACTCCTACTACTCCTCAACATGCAAAGGCATCTACTGCTCCATTTGGAAATTTTGAATACACGTTTAATCTTCCTTTGCTTCTTGAGGCATCAGGAGCAACCTTTATTGCACGGTGGACATCATATCATGTTCGTCAGATGACAAGAACATTTGCAAAGGCAATAAATCATAAAGGATTCTCATTTATTGAGATTCTTAGCCCTTGTCCCACACTCTACATGCGTAAAAATAAAATGGGTATAGGTGTTGATATGATGAAATGGTTTAAAGAAAATTCGATTATTAAAAACGGTGAAGGTACAAGCGGTACTGAACTTGATTTTGATGACGGAAATAAAGTTGTCATTGGTGAATTTGTAGAAAAGAAAATTCCCTCTTTTGATGAGAGATACAATAGTTATATGAAAGAATATCTGGGTGACAGGTTTGTACCCTATGAGGGAAACAAGTGATTTTGGCAAGAGAGTTTGATAAATGAGTAAAACAGATATTAGAATATGCGGAATGGGAGGCCAGGGTGTAATAATGACCGGCCTGGTTCTTGGAAAGGCTGTCTCTATTTTTGAAGATCGTTTTGCAACTATGATTCAATCTTTTGGCCCCGAAGCCAGAGGGAGTACCTGTTCATCTCAGGTTATATTAAGTGATGAACGAATCGGGTATGCATACATTAAAAAGTCAGATGTTTTTTTGGCATTTAATCAGGCATCTTACGATAAGTACATCCATGAATTGAAAGATGGAGGTCTTTTGATTTACGAAAGTGAATTGACTGTTCCTGATGACAGATTACCCCAAAACGCAAAATCCTTTGGTATTCCAGCAACCAGACTTACCCTTGAAAAAATTGGAAAACTAATAGTTTTTAATATGGTTATGGTTGGATTTCTATCTGCAAATACTGATTCTGTAAATATGGAGTCTGTTAAAAAGGCAATTGAAGACAGCGTTCCTGAAGGTACAGAAGACCTTAATTTAAAAGCTTTTGAGCTTGGATATTCATACAAAGAGTGATGTTTAAAAGTATAATAAAAAAGATTCAGATGCTTTTTTTTATTATGTTGCTTTCTGCTTGCGCTGTTAATTGCAGCAAAAACAGTGATTCGATATTAAAAGAGAGTAATCAGAACGTCATTAAAATTCCGTTGGAATTAAGCAGGAAATCTGAGGCTGCTGCATGTATTAACGGCGACAGAGCTCTGGAATATGTCAAAAAAATAGTATCTTTTGCTCCGAGGCATGCGGGTACTCCAGGTCTTGAGGATACTCGCAAATATATTGAGACCACTTTAAGCAGCTTGGATTTAACACCTGTTAGAGACAACTTTATTGCACATACGCCTGATAAAAAAATTGGAGATGTTGAACTTGCAAATATTTATACTGATATTGGTGATGTAAAAAATAGTGATGGTTTTTTTATTCTCTCAGGCCATTTTGACGGCAAGATAATTGAAAGTGGAACCTTTTATGGCGCAAATGATGGAGGCTCTTCAACGGCACTTTTAATTGAGATGGCAGCATGCCTTAAAAAACATCCGCTAAAAGTTCCTGTAAGAGTTGTTTTTTTTGATGGTGAAGAGGCTCTTGTAAAATGGACTGATTCAGACAGTCTTTACGGCTCTAAACATTATGTGTCCTATCTTGCAGAACAAGGTCTGTTAAAAAAAATTAAAGGTTTAATTAATGTTGATATGATTGGTGACAGTAATTTGAGATACACAGTTGATACAAACAGTAATCCCCAAATTATGAATGCTCTAATGGATTCAGCAGGAGAACTCCATTATGATGATCTATTTGTTGGCAGGAGAGGGGCGATAGGCGACGACCACATTCCTTTTGTTGAAATGGGTGTGCCCGCTGCTGTCTTGATTGACTTTAATTTTGGTCCCGGCTTTAGCTCAAACAGCTACTGGCACACATCTCAAGATAATTTAAGTCATGTGAGTGCAAAGAGCCTGGCTCAGACGGGACAGGTTGTTCTCCTCTCTCTTACAAAACTTTAGAGCAATTTGCAGAACTGTCTAGTAAGATATTCGGATAGTTAAAAGGGTTAGCGAAATTGCAGCTGCCGTTATCCAGGTGATTTTTAAAAACAGTGTAGATTTTAAATTAATTTTGATTTTCAATAATCCAGTTATTGCAACAGCAGCAATTAAAATTGCGATGGATGCTGCTGCTGCTCCGGCACCCGTTGACGCCGCAGTTTTTACAGAAATTGTGATCTCTTTAATTGATGCAAAGGTAGAACCCATAAAAATTCCGTTAACTAGTCCTGCTGCAGCTGCAATTCGCAATCTGTTTTTTAAAGTAAACAGTTTTGTAAATGAGAATATTGTCATAATAAAAGAGGGCAGAGCAATTAGAGTCCAAATCAGATAATTTGAAATTTCAATAAGTCCTAGAACACTTAAAAATTCACCTGCAAAAAATAGTGATGTAAATAGCAATCCGCTGACAACCTGTTTTTTTGGTTCTCCCAGAGTTAAAAGCATGGCAATTAAAAATATCAATGGATCGATTGCTGTAATAAAAGCAATTGCAGCACCTTTAAAGCCTTCAAAAGTGCTTAATTCTTTAAT
This sequence comes from Deltaproteobacteria bacterium, assembly GCA_016937935.1. Taxonomy (GTDB): domain Bacteria; phylum Myxococcota_A; class Polyangia; order JAAYKL01; family JAAYKL01; genus JAFGVO01. Next base: position 4,879 of record JAFGVO010000464.1, read on the forward strand.
TTTTATCGCTTCCTTATTGTTTTGATGTGTTGAATTTTTGTCTGTTAATTCTTCTACTTTTATACCAAGAGCAGCCAGCCTGTCTTTCTCTGTTTTAAAACCGTTCAGAGGGTCGTAATTTTTCATTAAAGTTCTGGTATCTTTAGGTGTTCCCGTGAGATCATCAATATCTATATCCGCCAGGGTTGAGCCTCTGGTAAAAACATATCGCTGTGCTCCTTTATTACTTATAAACGTTGCAATTGTTGTATTAAGACCGGACTGTTCCATAAAGATGTTGCTCTTGACGTGCATTTTCTTTACCGGTTCATCACATGTGAGCATGTAACTGACCACATAGCGATCGTTTTTAGTGATAAGTGTGAAATTGAAATTTTCAGAAGGTTTGCAATATTTCCCATTATTGAAAATGGAGAGCTGGCCGTTCATGTGTTTGAATATGAGATCTTTATAGGCCATTGCTCCTTCGCGATCAAATTCATTAACAGACGGATTTTTTTCTCTGACAAATTCAAGTGTTGAAATTGTATCAATTGAAAGATCAATCTTCAGGACATTGTCAATAATGCGTACATCATAATTGTGACTTGCATATTTATGAGCATAAACAGTATTTGAGACCATTACTGTTAAAAGTAGAATGATTATAAGAGTTATTTTGAATATTTTGTTTTGTTTTATCATATTTGTTATAATTTTTTCCTTAGCATAAATTATGAATGATAATTAACATCTGTAACTGTTTTATGATACTGAATTTAAAATTCAAACATATTTTTTACCCTTTTCTGATAAGAAATGCCCATTAAAATGATAAAAAATAAACATTTTGTCTTGCAACAGAAATGATAAAATTATATAATTATTGACTGTTGGGTAAATAAAAGTGCTTTAAATACGGCACTTGTTAAAAAGAATGGAGATGTAATATGGAAGTTATAATTCGACCTACAAAGGAAGCTGCAATCGAACTGGCTGCAAAACTTATGACAAAAGAGGTTCGTGATAAACCTAATGCGGTTTTGGGACTTGCTACAGGCCGTACAATGGAGCCTTTATATGATTATCTGGCTAAAGAGCACAAGGAAAACGGTCTGGATTTTTCACTGGTTCGCTCTTTTAACCTTGATGAGTACGTGGGGCTTGATCCTGAAAATGTTAACTCTTATAGATATTATATGAATGATCAGCTTTTTAACAGAATCAATATTGATAAAAGAAATACATATGTTCCAAATGGAATTGCCACAGATTTGGATGCTGCATGTGTTGAATATGAAAACAAAATTAAAGAGTGCGGCGGAATTGATATTCAGCTTTTAGGTCTTGGAGAGGTTGGTCACATCGGTTTTAATGAGCCCCTGTCTTCACTGGCTTCAAGAACTCGCCAAAAAGCGCTTACACCTGATACAATTGAGCAGAACAGTCCTCTTTTTACACCTCCTGATGTAATGCCTAAAAGGGCTATAACAATGGGTATCGGTACAATTCTCGAGAGCAGAAAGTCTCTTATGGTTGTAACAGGAATTAAAAAAGCAGGAATTCTCGCCAAGTCAGTTGAAGGGCCTATCACATCAATGGTAAGCGCATCTGCACTTCAGCTTCACCCTCACTGTATAGTAGTTGTTGATGAAGAAGCAGCAAGCGAGCTTAAAGAAAGAGATTACTATAACTGGATCTTCCAGAATGAGCCTGAATGGGAAGAGTTTAGATAAATAACCCACAT
>JAFGVO010000465.1 GCA_016937935.1 Deltaproteobacteria bacterium
TCTCTGTCTGGTGGTTCATAGCGTTCACAGTATCCAAGTAAATTTCCGGATTTATCTTTTACTGCCCGCATATAGACTTTATGCTTTTCATTATCAGTTATCAGAACCTCATTTTCACCCTGCTTCATCTGTTCATAAAGTTTCAAAATAATATCTCTGGATTTGCTGTTATGACAATGGAAAATATCTTTACCTATAATATTTCCCCATTTGGCATAATGTTTAAGTGCTGGCTCATTCATATATCTGATTATATGTTCATTATCTACAAAGACTATTGGTTTATTCCAGCTGTCAAGAATACTTGAGATTATTTCTTCTGTGTTCATTGTTTGCTCCTTCCTTTGTTATTTATCAGCGCATACCATTATTTGTATAAATGGAACTTATTTTTTAGTAAATGCGTCATTTGAAACATTTCATGGAACATAGATTTTTTTTAAAACGTTAGTTTTTGGGTAGTGAGTGAAAAGCTTTACATTTTTATTGTTGCTGGTCTCTTTTGTGTATTTATTTTGTAAATTTTTTTTAATAAAAAATGCTAAAATTTTGCTTTGTTTTTAATTTTGTAGTAGTATGAACTACTGCTCATTTGTTCTACCTGTTTTTAAGGAGAACCAATTTTTATGGAGGCTGATTTATAAATGAATAAGAAAAAGATGATAAAATATGGAATCTCGGCAGCTGGATTGATGATTTTGCTTTTTTTTGGGTATAAAGCGATAAATATTTATACCCATCCTCCTGTTGATGACAATTCTGTTTCACAAGTGAGTTCTTCAGCACCTTTAACAGGTGCCGGTTTGAAAACTCCAACTCTTGAAGAGCAGAAAACTGTCTGGAATAACCAGTTTGCCAAGAAGACTTTCTTTGCTCTTGCGGGAATGTTTATCTTTCTTATAACAATTGTTCCCCCAAAAAAGCTATGGATTCCCAAAGTGCTTTTTTCACTGGGGCTGGTGGTTCTGATTTTGTACCACCTTCTTGCTGATGGAAAAATAGGTGCATTATGGAGTAATGGCATTGAGATATCCGTTTTCTGGATTATCATGGCTTTTATTGTAAAAGGTTCAGGGATGGCAGCAACTGTCTGGCGATGGAAGGTTCTCCTTAATGGCCAGGGATTCAGAATTCCTCTTAGGCATTTGATTGAATCATTTTTAATCGGCAGGTTTATAGGCTCCTTTGCTCCGGGGACATCAGGGCTTGATGGTTACAGGGCATATGACATTTCGAGATACACTGGAAAAATTGCCAGATCACTTGCTGTAATTTTTGTTGAAAAACTTATTGGCTTTTTTGTTCTTGGCACTCTTCTATTAATAGCTGTGCCCCTTGGACAGTCTCTTTTTGCATCTAAAAGCGTAAACAGCTCGGCTCTGATTATGATGGCTCTGGCATTTTTGGGTATGATGGCAGTATCTTTTACAGTTCTGTTCAAGCCTGGAATCATCAGGTGGATAGCGGATAAGTTTATCCCTAAAAAAAGTCCAATACGTAAAAAGGTTGATAAGGCGGTAAATGCGGTAGCAGCTTATGAGCATCGTAAACTCTATCTTGTAAAAGCCGTTGCCATAGGATTTATTGTTCATATAGGAACAATCGGAATGTATTTCTGTACATCCCGTGCAATATTGTCCGCTCCCCCATCTTTAGATCTTTTTGTTACTTCTGCCCTTATGATTGGAGCGACAGTTCTTCCCCTTTCTATTGCCGGAATCGGAATGCGTGAAGGAGTTTTCGTATTCTTTTTAGGGCCGGTTGCAGCAATTTATGCCTTTGGAGGATATTTGGTCGGGGAGATTATCAGTCTGTTTGGCGGTCCTGTATGGCTTGCCCGCAAAACTGATTATTACGAAGTATTGAAAGCCCAGCGGGAAAATATTAATAAAGATGTTGATGAGGATGAAGCTGATGATGAAAACGAAACTGAAATTGCTTCAACAGAGAATAATTCAGTTGAATCATTTGCTCCCGCTTCTATAGTTGATTATTCAATTACCGGGTTGAGTGCGGGTCTTTTAGGTGGATTGGCCGTAGCTGTTTTTGATTCCATAAGGCTTTGGATTATTGGAGGGGTTGACTGGTCACTTCCCGGATACGCCGCTCTTCTTTATATGCCTCTGCTTGGTTTAATGGGTGCAGCCGCAGGATTTGTTCTTGCCCTGTTTGACCGTTTTGTAGAACGCAAACCTTCGTCCAGAATTGGTTTAGGCTCATTTATCGGAATGTCTCTCTTTTATGTTTTTGCCATGGCTATCAGTTATTTTTATCTTTACAGAGATGTTTTTGGCGAAAAACTAGGATTGTTGTCACCTAAAATGGGAGGCTCTCTTTTAGGAATGGCTGCAGGCATATTTCTGGTTTTATTAGCAATCGGCTTTATTCTGGTAAAAGTTTTTTCAAAGGGTGAAAATAAATTTCAGAAGCATTCATTTTCTTTTGGGGTAACTGTTTTAATAACTCTTTTTCTGGTTATTATGTGGAAAGTTGATGCAAGAAAACAGGTCGGTGAACCATTACAGGATGCCCCTAAAAAAGATATGCCCAATGTTATTATTGTTATGAATGACACTCACAGAGCCGATTACACCGGGGTTTATGGGGGGCAGAAAGATCTTACTCCCAACCTTGACAAGTTTGCAGAAGATGCAGTTGCTTATCAGGGTTTTGCAAATGCCTCATGGACAAGACCTTCTGTTTCTACAATTTTAACAGGTCGTTACCCCTCTTCACATACTGCAACGTTAAAAGGTTCAATTCTTCCAGATGAAATTACAACACTTGCAGAGGTGATGACAGGCGGGGGATATGAAACCCTTGGAATCGCATCTAATTATAACCTCACACCATTTTTTAATGTAGATCAGGGGTTTAGCAGTTACAAATATCTTCCTCCAAATCTTCCTCTTGGTTCAACAGATGAACAGTCAAAACTCATATTTATTGAAATTGCCAAAAAGATATCTGCAAAATTAAAAGGAAAACATGAGTCAACAGAAGACTATTATGTAATTGGTGAAAAAGTTACCGATGAGGTTTTGAAAAAACTTGATTCCAGAAAAAAGGACAGACCGTTTTTTATGTTCACCACATATATGGATGTACACGATCCATATTTTCGGCATCCTTATGATGGATATGCAATATCAAGCAGGGCCAATCCTGATCCCGACCCCAATGATACAAAACTCATAGAAGAGATGAAGACTCTTTATAAAGGTGAGATTAAATATTGGGATTCCCAGTTTGGAAGATTAATAGATGGTTTAAAAAAGAGAGATATTTACGATAACACTTTAATAATGGTCTTGTCAGATCACGGTGAGGAGTTTGGAGAGCACGGCGGTTTCTGGCACGGCACAACACTTTATGACGAGATGCTTCATATTCTCTTTATTACAAAATATCCTGAAAGTTCGGTTTATGCGGATTCAAAAGGAGTGAAAGTTGATTCATGGCACAGTCTTGTGGATGTTGCACCCATGGTTATAGCAGAGGCCGGGCTTGAGATTCCAAAAGAGATGCAGGGTGTAAAAGAGCACACAGAAGAGCATGATAGAGTTTTTTCAGAAGAGGATCACCAGGGTAATGTTTTATCTTCTGTAAGATTTGAAAGTAAAAACGGCGAGTTGATAAAAGCAATTGAGGCAAACAAAAATAACCCTCGGGGACTGCCTCAAAATGAGATGTTTAATTTAAAAGATGACCCAAAAGAAAAAACAGATATCGCCAAGGCAGAAACTCTTACAGATGAAGCTAAAGCACTTATGACACAGGCAAAAATCAAAGCTGTTGAAGGCAAAGCAAAAGCCGCAACCGGCGAGCTAAGCAGCGACATGAAAAGCCAGCTAAAAGCCCTCGGCTACATGAAAGAAGATAAATAGATTTCATTCACAGTCATTCCATTAATAGCGTTGTTACGCCAGATGCTACACCACTTGGAAACAGTCCTGCAAGCACTCCAGCCATCTCAGCCACATTCTTGACACTGAGCCCGGTTTCAATGATTAGATTTTTTTAATTATTTTTAACTTTTTAGCTTTTTTTCAAAAAGATCATTTTTTTCGCACAATTTTCAAATTTTGACCGATTAGGGAATGTGAAACTTTTTTTCACACATAGGTTTGAAACAAAGTTTCAAACTAAACGAAAGGTTGAACGCCCCCATCCCTGCCTGCCTTCCCCCGATGGACGAATGTTGGTTGGGGGAAGGGGAAAGTCATTATGCGCAGAATTTATATACATTGAACATGTGAATATATTTAGTTAAAGTTATTGTTTTTGCTCTTGATATTTTTATATCATACAGTCTTTCTACTAAATCAATAATTTATTTCGTCAGGAGGATTTTTATGAGTGTTAAGAAAATTAGTTTGATGTTTGTTGTATTGTTTATTTTTATTGCTGCATGCAGTGATGATGAGGGGCAGAGTTTTACTGATGATGAGAGGGCAACGCTTTATTGTAATCAGATTGTGGAATGTGAATATAAGAAGTTTCCCACTGAATATGACA
>JAFGVO010000045.1 GCA_016937935.1 Deltaproteobacteria bacterium
ATTAAATAGTCTTTAACCGTGCAGACATATCTGGTTGTCATGCACCTTAAAAAAGGATACCACAATGAAAAGAATTATTTTATATCTTCTTTTACTTTCAGCATTAATTTTTGCTTTTTCAATTAACGGATGCAACAGTACATCAAGTAACAACAACCCGCCTGATTATTCAGACTCTGATACGGATTCTGATTCAGACACTGATTCTGACTCAGATTCGGACACTGATTCAGATACAGATCTCCCGGTTTTTACATGTGATAATCAAAAAGATGGATGCTGGGGAGGATGCCTGGAATGCACTATATCAGAAGGAGGAGCCTGTTATGGTGCTCAACTTTCCTGTGATATTGATACAGGTGATGATGGATGTGCAGCTCTTCAGGCTTGTATTTCACCGGCATGTGATAATGAATCTGACTGGGATGCATGCGCGGACAAATGCAAAGCTAATGCATCCGTAGAAGCTTTAGCATTAAATGATAATATTGATAGATGTTTAATATGTATTGGCTGTAAAAATGATTGTGCCTTAGATCCCGATGCGGGAGCAGCTGAAATGGACTGCACTTCTCCAATTGATACTGATATTCCTAAAGATTTTGATACTTCAGAAGACACTTCTCAGGATACAGAATCTGATTCAACCATAGACACAACAGACACTGGCTCTGATACAACTGACACTGGTTCTGACACATCTTCTGACAGTGCTACTGACTCCCAATAACAATCAAAAACATTAGCATAATTTAATTTTATCTGGCGATTCTTCTGTAGGCTTCCTGAAGATATCCGGCGGTCTGCTTTGTATCAGCAAATCTGTTTGCAGGATTTTTTTCCATAAGTTTCATTATAACAAATTCCAGCTCTTTAGGAATATTTGGATTTATTTCACGGGGTGATCTGGGCTTGTCATTTATATGCATCATCAATAACTTTGTCATATCATCATTGTCAAAGGGGAGAGTCTGAGTAAACATTTTGTACATTACAATTCCAAGGCTATACATATCAGCAAGATGGGTAACTTTAGAAAAACTGCTTATCTGCTCCGGGGCAATATAGTGGGGAGTCCCTGCAAGCATTCCGTCAACTGTCATTCCAGGTTTGACAGTATTTTTTGCTATACCAAAATCCATCACTTTAAGGTTCCCGTCATCAGATATAAAAAGATTTTCCGGTTTAATATCCCTGTGAACGACCCCCATCTCATGGGCGGCATTAAGGCCTGCACATGCCTGAATCATATGATGAATACCAACAGCAAAATCATAGGGACCTTTATGCTGTTCCAGTTTATGTTCAAGATCATCTCCCTGCAGCAATTCCATACTTATGTAACGATGAGAATTATGAATTCCAATATCATATAAACTGATAATATTTTTATGCACAAGCTTACGACTCAATTTTAATTCCTGTTTGAATCTCGCCATGCTCTCCTCAATAATGGAAGGATCGTTTAATGGTGTCAGAAATACTTTCAAGGCAATTTCTTCATCAAGCTCTTTGTCATAAGCTTCATAAACTGTTGCCATTCCTCCTCTTCCAATTTCAGCTTTTATTATATATCTTTGTGCAATAGTATTTCCAATCTCAAATCCTTTTTCATCATCACTATCAATAAGGGGATTTGCTGCCGGTATAACATTTACTGTTCCACCTTTAGAAGATGCAGGTATATTTAAATCAGGAAGGTCTGGAAGTGGAGGCAAGTCCGGTAAAGATTGATTTGAAAGATCCTGAAGCATCTGCTTTGGATTTATCCTTCTTTGTTCACCCCTATATCCCGCCTCCTGAGATCTTATTTTTTCGTAAACTGCTGCAGATGGATTAGAAAATCTTTGAACTCTCTCAAGCCTTGGTTTTGAATCTTTAAAATTACTATCTACAGCAACAAGTTTTTGTAATACCTCTTTTGCATTATCTAAAAAGTCGTGAGTCTCATAAAGTGTTGCAAGATAGTAAAGTGCATCTTTTTCTCTTTTATCAAGAGGAGCTGTTCTTATAAATTCAGCAAGAAAATTATCAATCTGAAAGGTCATAATATCAAGTTCAAGCGCAAGTGATATCGCTTTTATTGCTGCCAGCCTATAATTTTTATGATCCCTTGGAACTCTTATAAGATTATCCAGCCCTTTACCTGTATCACCAATTTCCAGGAAACACACTGCCGCATCAAAAGCACTTCCAGCTTCAGCATACATATTTGCAGCCTCGGCAATTCTCCCGCCTTTTTTTAAGATTCGTGCAGCATCAATATACATTCTCAATTGTACATATGTTTTTATTGCAAGCTCAACATTCCCCTCCTGCTCGAAACGCTGTGCTGTATATTTTGATATACTTTGTCCACCAACAGCCTGATTCCCCTTGCTCAAAGAATCAATCTTTCCAAGTCTTCCCTCTCTTACCTTCTGAGCATTGAGAATATCCCCATTTTTATCAAGGCACTCCGCAGCCTTGTTCCGTTCACCTAACGATAGATATATCTCTATAGCAGGCTCATATATGGATGATTTTTCATAATACTTTGCTGCAAGGTAGGCTAATTTCTTTAAATCAGCATCAATTTTATCGGCCTGGTTTGGTGATATTTTTAATTGATTTAAAATATAATTTGCTGCTTTGTCAAACTGCCCGTTATTTGCAAATTTGGAAGCACCATGAAGTATACTGTTATATTTTCCGCTCAACCTGCTATCTCCTCAATATCTGCACAAAGGGATCTCAATCCAATTGGATCTTCAGATACTTTTAAAGCCTCTTCAAAAGTAATAAGCCCCTCTCTCACTCCCATTGCAAGGCTCATTTCTATAGACTGCATACCACTTGTTGCAGGATTTACAGACTGGAGATAACCCTCCATCTGATGAACTTTATTTTCCCTGATCATATTTGAAATTGCCCAATTTTGTAAAAGAACTTCAAGCATGGCAATACGTCCGTCACCATTGGCTCGCTTACAAAGATTCTGAGCAACAACACCTCTTAAAAGAACCGATAAAACTCCCCTGACCTGCTCCCGTGATTCATCAGGAACTGCATCAATAATTCTGTTTACTGCCTTTGCCGCCGTATTGGTATGAAGAGTTCCAAAAACAAGAACTCCTGTTTCTGCAGCAGAAAGAGCTAAAGAAATTGTCTCTTCATCCCGCAACTCTCCAACAACAAGAACATCAGGAGCCTCCCTCAATGCAGAGCGAAGTGCTGAAGAAAAACTGCTTGTATGCTTGCCTACCTGTCTCTGTGTAATAACACTCTTGATTGGTTCATGTAAAAACTCAATTGGGTCTTCAATAGTGATAACATGCCGTCTGGTATTCATATTTATCTCATTGACCATTGCTGCAAGTGTTGTAGTTTTACCACTTCCTGTAGGACCAGTTACAAGAACAAGTCCATTTCCCACATTGGTCAGTTTTTTTATTGAAACAGGCATCAGGAGTTCATCGAGAGTTGGCAGTTTACCAGGAATTATTCTAAAAACAGCACTTAACCCGTTATTCTGATAAAAAACATTAGATCTAAACCTGGAACCATCAGGAAGAATATAAATAAAATCAATATTCTGAGTTTTTTCAAGCTCCTCAACCTGCTCTTTGGTTAGAAGTTCAAGTATAAAACGCCGTCCTTCCGACTCTGAAATTTTTCTAAAAGGAAGCTGAATTAAATCATTATTATGACGAATAACAGGAACCTGTCCCGAATGAAAATGAAGATCACTGGCCTTCTGATCAACTACCATTTTTAAAAAAGAGTCAAATCTGGCCATTTATTCCTCCTTTAAGCATTTCATCATTTGATTTTTCTGTGTTCTTACCTCTTTTTTCATCTTCAAGAGCCATTAAGTCTTCTACCTCTTTTTTGGAATTTGCCTTTATATATACCTCTTCAGAATCAATAATACCTTCTCTGTAAAGTCTAATCAATTCTGTATCCATTGACTGCATGCCCACATCTCTTGAGGTCGCAACAACCGATGGAATCTGATATGTTTTTCCGGTTCTGATTAAATTGGCAACCGCACCTGAATTAAGAAGCACTTCTGCTGCAACAACCCTGCCTTTTTTATCTTTTCTTCTAACAAGATGCTGACAAACAACAGCCTGGAGATTATCTGCAAGGGTTGCTCGTACCTGATCCTGCTCTTTTGCTGGAAATGTATTTATAATTCGATCAATAGATGTATCTGCAGATACAGTATGAAGTGTGCCAAAAACAAGATGACCCGTCTCTGCGGCATTTACAGCAAAAGATATTGTCTCTAAATCACGCATTTCTCCTACAAGAATAACATCAGGATCTTCTCTAAGCGTTGCCCTCAAGGCAGATGAAATTGATTTGGCGTGAGTTCCAAGTTCACGCTGAGTTACAAGTCCTTTTTTAGACTTGTGAACAACTTCAATTGGATCTTCAATTGTAATAATATGCCTATCGTAATTGGTATTAATATAATCAATCATAGCTGACAGAGTTGTCGATTTCCCCGAACCAGTAGGCCCGCCAACCAGAATAAGTCCCCATTTTTTATCTCCAAAACTCTTAACGACCTCAGGAAGACCCAAATTTTCAAGCTTTGGAGCTTCAGCATTTATCTTTCTAAAAACACCGCCATAACCTTTTTCATTTCTAAAAATATTGGCTCTGAATCTGGCATTGTTTGCTTTTAACTCATAGGAAAAATCAATGTCATGCATATTCTCAAGATCATCCATTTGAGCAAGTGTTAGATGGGGAGTTAAAACTGCCATTATCTGAGCATGAGTTAATGTTGAACTCGAAAGGCTCAAAATCCGTCCCATCTTTTTCATATAAGGCTGACTGTCAGAACTTAAAATCAGATCATCCCCGTTTCCATCTACAACAGCCATAAGCATTCTATCCAGAAAAGATACAGCTTTATCTCTTGATGCAACAAATTGATCATTTAATGCAATATTCCACCTTATCAGCTGCTGCTGAGCAATTCGTGCAACTCTTGGGCTGTCATCAGCAATAAGAGGCTGAATATCCAGGGCATACTGATTTGCATCAAATTCACCAAGACACTCAATGGCACTCTCTTTTACATCTGCATCTGCTGATTTTAACATTTTAGCAACATATGGAGCTGCAGAAACAGCCTTAAGATCTTTTAATGCCAGAATACAGCAGTACTGCAAAGATTCATCCTTATTCATTAAATCAACAATATATGATACGGCTCTCTGATCATTAATTGCTGCAATAGCTTCAACTGACTTCTCTTTGACCCACCAGTCACTGTCTTCCTGGGCTGATTTAATCAGAGCACCCAAAGCTTTCTCGTCTTTAAGTCTGGCCATTACATCAACTGCAAAACGCCTCATTACATCATTAGGATCATTTAGCATATTCACCATATGGGGAGTAAGCTGTTTTCCAGCCATTTCCACAAGTGCATCCATTACTCTCTCTCTTACCCACCAGTCCTCATCTCTCAACATCACAAGCATACGAGGCCAAAGTTCTCCATTTGGATCTTTAACACTCCGTGCAACCTCTACGGCCATCCTTCTAACGTTGACATTATGACTGTTTAAAAGCCAAATAATAGTTCGTGCAACATCAACCTTCCTTGCCTGACTCAATCTTGAAAGGACTTCACCAGCAAGTTTTCTAACTGATAAATCTTTATGACCTAAAGCATCCGCCAATACAGGAAGAACAGAATCATTGCCAATTACCTCCATGGCATTTACAGCTTCAAATCTAATTACATTTGGACCAATTCTTAATTTCTTTTCAAGTGTGATCAGGACTCTTGGAGATCTGAAAAAACGTAAACCGTGAACAGCAGCTTTAACAATGCTCAGATTTGGAGAATCAAGCAATGGCCCAATATACTCCCAATACTCCTCTTCAGATGCCAATGCCGAAAAAGAGGAAGCAGCCATAGACGCTACGGATTCAGACTTATCCTGAATAGCAATCATAATAGCTTTAAGAGCCTCCTGGGACCCTCGTTGCATATACTGCTCATCGCTTAAATATTGCAAGGCCTTCTGCTTCTCTGCAGTTTTACCAACCTCAAGAACTTTTCCGAGAAGTTTAATTGAATGATATGATGCCATTGGAACTATTAAATCAATTGCATCACTTCTATCTTCAAAATCCTTGTCATCAATTATCTTTTCAAGAACATCTAAAACTGTACGACCTCCCACAATTTTAAGTGCGGCAGATGCATAGCGTCTCACAGAACGATCCGGCGACTTTAAAAGCATAACGAGCTTTCCATGTTCTCTCGGATTATTATTTTTTAAAATAAGTTTTACAACAAACTCTTTGAGTCTAAGCTCTCCAGATTTTATAGCTTTAACAATATATGGAAACAGCCCTTGATCATTAACACTTAATGAGACCTTTTTAAAAATCTCGAATCTCATTTCATGTTTAAAATCACCTGCGCTGTCTTTTGCATTTGTTAACAGCTCCAGCATGGCACGAAC
>JAFGVO010000466.1 GCA_016937935.1 Deltaproteobacteria bacterium
ATCCCGGTATCCTGTGTCAATACCTCCCTGGCATGCGGAATGGGCGTAGAGATGATGGGGCAGGCGCAACTCATGGCATATACAAAGGTGCCGCTCACGGCTTGGTTGGGATCGTTGGATGTAAAGAGATAAATGTCGGTTAATTGTAAATATTCGAGCAATACCGGCAACGCCAGGAAATCATTGACAAATAGCACGTGATGTTGAAGGGCATTTTTTTTCACTATTCGCATGAGGCTTTCCCGGTACTTTTCTCCTTCGTTCTTTTTCACTTCCGGATGGGTTTTCCCCAGGATCAGAAATATTACGTTTGGGAATTGCCTGACAATCACAGGCAAAGCTTCAAGAGTAGTCTCAATGCTTTTTCCGGAACTGAGTAACCCAAAAGTGGTCAACACTTTCCGGTCTTTTAATCCGTATTTCGTCTTCAAGTGCCTTTTACTCAAATGTGGTACTAAATGGGTACCGTGAGCGATCACTGATATTTTCTGAGGCAGTAATCCATAATCGGTCGTTAAAATCCCGGCGGAGGCATGGGTCATGACGATGACTGATTCACAAGCAGCAGCGATGTCATTAATCATTGTTTTTAACAGTTCATCCGGATGAGGTAATACTGTATGAAAAACAATAAGAAGCGGTTTGGAAAGTCTATGTAAAAATGGTAAAAAGGCTTGCTCCTGCTTGTTGAAGAAACCAAACTCATGCTGTACTACAACAATCTTAATTCGCTTGTTGGCATTAATCGTTCGTGCCAGTTTATCATATTCGGCAGCGATCGATGTTTTAAGAACATGGATGACTTCTTCCGGATAGGAATAATTTGCATCGCCTGATTCCAATGCACAGACTTTTATCGAGAATGAATGATCGAATTTATTATTCAGTGCTTTGATCAGATCCTGGGTATAGGTAGCGATTCCGCATACCCTGGGTGGATAGGAAGAAATAAACAAGATTTCCGGTAAATTCCTGGGAGTTATATTATTTTTCATCTCGAACAGGAGAGGTTAGTAATTCTGTCAGCAATGCGGATAAATTCAGGGATGCACAGGCAATATGCGTGTCGGCCGCTCCATAATAGATGAATAACGTATTCCCAAACAATGCGGTTCCTGTTGGAAAAACCACATTATTGACCTCCCCTTTTACCTCCCATTCGTATTCGGGTGAGAACAAGGCAAATGGCAACCGGGTTATCTCTTTTAAGGGATTATCCAAATCCAGCAAGGCAGCACAGGCCGAATAGACATTTCCCCGGCTGGTCTTTTCAACGCCATGATAAATCAGCAGCCATCCATGTTCGGTTTCAATGGGAGGGCAGCCGCCACCAATGTAACTGGATTCGTGTTTATAAACAGGATCGAGCACGATATGCTCCTCAAGGTTAAAAAAGTATTTTTCCCAAAAATCACTTGTGAGATTCTTTATACTGTTTATTGATACCAGCTGGATGCCTGGCCTGATCCGGTGAAGAAATACCAGATTGCCATGAATCCTGCGGGGGAAGAAAATGACGTTTTTATCCCACAACATTATTTTTTTTTCAGGATCTGCTTTCTGATATACCGCTCCTAAATGAGAATGCGAAAATATGAACATCTGATCGTTGAGAAAATTTCACTACCGTATGTTTATCCCACCTCATTGCAAGTTTACTTTGCAGAGTCATGGTCAATTTTCTCACATCGGAACAAATTACTGAGTTGAAGTTGATGCATAAGAAGTCTGACCGGAAAAAAGCAGATAAGATAAAGAGTATTCTCCTTGTTAATGCCGGATACTCTTTTGAGGAGATTGCCCGCATATTATTGCTGGATGACTCAACCATACGCCGATGGTATATCACATTTCAGGATGAAGGAATTGACGGATTGCTTCGATACAATTACCTTGGAAGTGAGAGCAAACTTACCAAAGAGCAAATTGAATCGCTGGACAAGCATCTGAAAGACACAATTTATCTTTCTGCAAAAGAGATCTGTCATTTCATTGAAAAGACTTTTGGCGTGCAATATACCATCCCTGGAGTTACCACTCTGCTTCACAAACTGGGGTATACATACAAAAAACCAAAGCATGTGCCTGGTAAGATGAATCCTCAGGCTCAGGAAGCATTCATTGAGCAATACAATGATCTGAAAGAGAACAAGGATAATGAGGACCGCATTTGGTTTATTGATGCTGTACACACCTTGCATAATTCCCAGCCTGCCTATGGATGGATGAAAAAGGGATTTGCCTACACCATCGAATCGAACACCGGCCGACAGCGAGTGAATATTAATGGAGCATACAGCATTGAAGATCATAAAGTTGTTATTGATGAGGCAAAAACTATCAATGCACAATCAACGATTGTCTTGTTCAAAAAACTATTAAAAGAACAACCCCTTGGCGTCATCTATATCATACTGGATAATGCCCGGTATTACCGTTCTGGTAAAGTACAGGAGTTCTTGAACAAAAACCCACGGATTCAATTGATGTTTTTGCCTCCATATAGCCCCAATCTGAATATTATTGAACGATTGTGGCGGTTTTTTAAGAAAAAAGTTGTCTACAATACTTATTACGAGGATTTTGGGTATTTTCGACGATGCTGTATTCAATTCTTCAAAAAGCTTGAAAATTATCGACCCGAGTTACAGACTCTGATGACGGACAAATTTCAGGTGATTACCGTTTGATTTTTTCGCAAATTCAATCTTACTGAGTATAATAACTTTTAGATTATTGTTAATACCACCACATTTTAAACAAATTTCCAAATATTGATTAACAATATATTGTCAATCAATTTGTTGTAATTTTAAAATGGTCCGCAAGTGTTAAAGACCAGTCAGATGCAATATTAAGGATCGTGTTTCATCACAGGGACTTCAGAT
>JAFGVO010000467.1 GCA_016937935.1 Deltaproteobacteria bacterium
ATAAAAAAGAAAAATTAGTCTGATACTGATAATTTATAATCAGTAGAAACAGTTAAAATGTGTCTGAATTAATATCAAAACAGCTCGGTTTATCATTTCATAAGAACCTTAAGAACCTAACCGGGGTGAGGACTTTGCATAAGAACCTAACCGGGGTGAGGACTTTGGGGTGAGGACTTTGAACCGGGGTGAGGACTTTGGAAAAAAGGTGTAATCCATTTAGGGCATATATTCTGGAAAGTATCAGCACAATAAGAGACATAAGAGCTGTCACTAACATTGTAATTTTTTCTGAACGGGACTTGTAATCAACCATGAGAATGACAAGTATCAATGCAAACACTACCGGAATTGCAATTTCTTTAGAAAACAGTGCGACAAACAAGCCAATGGCTAAAAATATTGCACGCAATATTGATTGCCGGATTTTGTTATTGGTGACAAGGCGTTCATTTGAATCAGTCATTGTTCTATTGGGATAAATAGCTATAAGCGCAATTAAAATGCCACACCCCAGCATTAAATCTGCACGTCCTGAAATCCATGCCACTGGTTCTGTGTTGGGTGAATAAACAGCAAACGCAATTGACGCAAAGCCTGCAATGATAAGGGAAGCACCTAGACGCCGGGCAAGCAAAAATACCAGCAATGATGCCACTATATGTATCATAACATTTACTAGATGAAATATCCACGGTTTTGAGGTAATGGACATATTCAATCGAAAACTGTGGATCACAAGAGGACGATACATCCAAATTGAGTTTTCGGAGAGGGCACTGGACCAGAGTTCTGATATATTTTGCTCCTCTACTACAAACGGGTTATTTTCGATTAATCGGTGATCGTCCCAAACAAAACTGTAAGCAATAGTTTGACCATAAACCGCAGCTACAAGTATAGCGATCCCGATTACGATATGCCAATCGCGCAACTTCTGAATATAGTACAAACAACACACCTTTTTAATAATTTCTTTAATCGGCATATACTTTCTTAAACCCATCGGTTATTTTGTTCATGAAAGAAATATATCATCGGTCAGAGAAAATGAAAAAGAAAAGACCTCTCCCATCTATAAAAAAGTCTGTCAACAAAAAAACGGGTCCGTTACCGCGGGCAAAGAAAATTTCTTTGGCAGTACGCCCGATGCTTTTATCTTCACGAGGACGGTCCTGACATTCTGATGTTTTTGAGGGTTTTTAATTGGGGTAATTTTATGACGGCCTGGGATAGATCATATTTGTGGGTGAAGGCGTTTCTGTTTTAAATCCTCCTCCAATTACTATTGGCCTACCGGGGGAGGACTAAGGCCGGAGAGGTGTTCAAGGGCGGCCGGGGCGGTGTTCAAGGGCGGGGAGGGCTTCTAACCATTAATTAAATTTTAAACTTTCTTTACTTATATTAACAATATATTCACAAACTCATGACTGGTAAAAATTACAAACTATTTTTGGCTCCTGTTAAGGGGATTACTGATTCCCTGTTTCGCAGGGGGTTTGTTAAATATTTTGGCGGGGTTGATAGGGCTTATGCTCCTTTTGTCAAGACTGCGTTGGAGGTTCTTCCTGATAAGTTATTGAAGGATTTGCAGCCTGAAATAAATGGCGATTTAGTTGTTGTTCCTCAAATTTTATCAAAGGATAAAGTTGGGATTGTTGACGGGGCCTTTAAATTTGAGGCCCTCCGGTACACCTCTTTTAACTGGAATCTTGGGTGTCCTATGGCTACCAGTACTAAAAAGAATCTTGGTTCCGGGCTGCTTCCTTTTTATGACGAAATTGATTCGATTTTATCTTATGTTTTTACCCATTCTCCAATTGATATTTCAATTAAGACACGTCTTGGTCTTCACTCTTCTAAGGATATTTTAAAGCTTGTTCCTGTTTTTAACCGGTACCCTATAAAAGAGGTCATTATTCATCCCCGCACAGGGGTTAAGCAATACGGGGGTAGTGTTGATTTGGAGGTGTTTGGTGAATGCCTCTCCCTTTTAAAGGCGGATGTTATTTACAATGGAGACATTTGTTCCAAAGAGGATTTTGTAAATCTCTCTGAAAAATTTCCTGAGGTATCGGGGTGGATGATTGGAAGAGGGGCCTTGAAAAATCCCCTGATTTTTGAACAGATAAAAAATCCTCAAATAGAGAATGATTTTGAAAAAAGCAACGGGGCTGTTCACGGGTTTCACGATTATCTCTTTGACGGCTACAGAGAACGTCTTGATGGGGCGCTTCCTGTTTTGCATAAAATGGTTACTTTAATTGAATACCTTAAAGAGTATTTAAAAATCAGTGACGTACAGTATAAAAAAATTAAAAAATCTAAAACATTAAAAGAATATCTCACCAACACTGACGTTTTGTGGAAATAAAAGCTGTTGTTAAAAAGATTAATTTCAGTTTACAAATTTTGATAGAAGTCTGATGTAGGAGAGCTGATAGCCGTCGCTGTTTTCTGTTACTGCCCACGAATTAAGGGGCCAGTTGTTGTTAAAATCGAGATATGATTTTGCAGGGGGCTGATTAAGGGGAGGCTCTACAGATATAGCGTTGCACAAAGCGTCGTTTCCTGTACTTCCGCATGAGTTTCCCTCCTGGCAGCAGCTGTCTTTTTTATATCCAGGATTTGCTCCTCCTGTTAAAAAGCCCGGTGGCGGGCCGTATGTTGAAACCCCGACCTCATCCCATAGTGGACTGCCGTCTGCAAACCAGGTGTGATAAAACTGATTTACACAGTTGTCACCTCCAAGGTCATACATATTTGAAAGGTAAACAAGGTTTAAGGGGTTGACCCCGTGGATATAGTGAATGTAACCCTCTGCTCCGTTTTGTGCATCACCGTCTTTAGTGTTGTCCAGTGTGTAAGTAATATTTGCGTAAAGATTAAGCCCCTGCTTGGATTTGGTGTTATTGCTTCCCCAGGTGTAACTGTCAAGATAGGACATGTAGGGATCTTGTTTTCCCGTATATGCCGGAAAATTGTCATCTTTATCAAGGGCCGCAATATAAGTCGCTTTTATATCAGCTGCAACTGAAGAGGTGGCGTCCTTAAGTGAACTGTAATACATCAGAGTGTCCTGATTTTCATACTCATAAGGAAACACATAATTCCATTCCATCATGTGAACTGTTTCATAATTTGCATCAACAAAGTCACGGTATTTTGTATCCCCTGTTATTTCAAAAAGATATACCGCAGCTTCAACTTTGCGCACAAGTCTGCCGTAGTCATCGGTCTCCTGCTGCCCCGATGCAAGTCCTTTTGTTCCCGAATCATTATCGTTGTTTTTAAATATAACAGCCGGGTTTGCATCGGCATAATCCCAGGCATTTATGGCACGGGTTTTTAAGTCGCTGCAATATGTATCAAGTCCAAAAGAGGCTTTTGAACAAAACACTTTTGACGCATAGGCGTAGGCCGCAGCCCCTGACAATGTTGCAGAGGTACTTTCAGATCCGTAAAGACTTTGGCCCGTTGCACTTGATGGAGGTGAACCTCCCGCAAGACCAACAACACTTAAAAGTGAACCGTCAGCGTTTTGAAGTTTTATAAGGTGATCCATTCCCCATTTGGCCTCATCAAGAATATCCGGAATACCGTTGCCTGACTCCGGGATATTGTAGTCATCAGTAAACGGAGCAGGATTCTCGCTGTACGACCTTAACATAGAGATAATATAACTGGCAGTCCAGGCTGTGTATTTATTAAAATCACCCGCATCATACCAGCCCCCTGAAAGATCCCGTTCAGTTGCGGCATTATCAGGGTCATTGTAAATTCTGCAATGGGTATCCTGTAGGGGACCAACGTGGCTTGCACCATCCGCATAAGCCTCAGTTGCATATTTGGCCTCTTTTTCAAAACCTGCCCGCTGGTAGTACATGGTTTTAACTGCGGCTTTAAGTACCTCTTTGTAAACATCCTTATCAATCTCAAAAACTGCAGAACGTACACTATTATCTTTATCTAAAACAAAATAGGTGCCCGGAGTTTTCACACTTGAAAAATCAAACCACCAGGCTTTGTCACCAGAATAACTGTCTGTTTGTCCGCTGTTCCAGACTGTTAAACTACCTTCAAAAACCGAGCTTCCGTTTTTTGCATCAACCAGTTGATAATTGGCACCAGGAGTAAAAGTTTCATTCCCGTCAAACCCGATTTGAGGATCACGAACAACCGCAACCTTCTGATCCTCAGGTCTGTAGCCAAACTGATCAACAACAATAAAATTTGTTGCGTCATAAGATGCGGCAACTGTTGAATCTGAATCAGTAGAATCTGTTTCACTGTCTTTTGCCGAAGTGTCACTTGCAGAATCTGTTTTAGTAGAATCTGTGTCACTGTCTGTTAATGAGCTGTCATTTTCTGTATCATTTTTAGAACTGCTTTTCTCGCTACATCCCAGACCGGTTAAAAAAGTGAAGATAAAAAGAGATATTAAAAAACGTATTGATTGCATTTTTACTCCTTGCAGAAAAGTTACAGGATTTAGTTGTCACAATTTGTGACTAAACATTTATATATAGTAACATAAATTAGAAAATTGGCTCAAAAATATTAATTCAGATATTTGTGGCACTCCAGAGTTTACGGGAAACACTTAAGCCTTGAAATCGCGATTCCGTAAAAAAATTTAGTTGTTAAAACAATTTCATTAAAATGGAGAAATGCTAATGAGCAATGAATTAAAATATTTATTGGGCGGGATACTATTAATCTTTATCTCAACAGCCTGTGACCGCAGTACCCAATTAGATTTACAAAATCAGGACACTAATTACACATCTGATACTGGCACTGGAATAATTGGAGACAGCGCAACTGGAAGTGACACCCCTGCAAATACAGATACAGGCGGCGACACTTCTGGAGATAGTGCTGCTGATACAGACACTTCAGACGTAACAGATACGGGCAGCGATACAGGAACAGTTTCCGGTGATCTGAATTTTACATCAACCGGCGGGTGGTTTGAATCTGTTTATGCCGCATGGGAGGCTGTAAGCGGAGCAACTGGTTATACTGTGTCATATAAAGTTACTGGAGAAACATCTTACACTGAAGTTGACGACGAATTAATAAGAGGAACACGTGTGGATATTCCAGGACTTTTGGGTAATACAACCTATGAGGTTTTAATAGCTGCAAAAAATACAAATGCTTCAAGTGTTCTTACTGTAAAAACTATGGGGTTTGATCGCTCCGGTTTTGCATTTTTGCCTTCGTCAACAAATGGAAGCACAACTGGCGGCTATCAGGAAGATGGCACAGCTTCAGACGATGCAGAAATTCTATATATAACCGAGGGTAATAAAAACTCTGTGCAAATGGATGTTACAAAAGATTCAACAACAACTACATACACGGGCATTGCAAACATTATGAAAGCCCGTGAAAGTGCAAAAAGCACGGTTCCTCTCATTGTAAGAATTTTAGGTGAAGTTACTCCTCCTACAGGGGATGCATATTCATCAGGGCTTCTTAATATTAAAGCAAACAGCAATGTGACTTTTGAAGGTGTCGGAACGGATGCTCTTTTAAACGGTTTTGGACTGAATATAAGAGCTGCTAAAAATATCGAAGTTAGAAACCTTGCCTTTTATATGTTTCCCGACGACTCAGTCAGCATTCAGACAGACAATCGAAACATCTGGGTTCACAACAACGATTTTATGATAGGTGCAGACGGAGGAGGAGACAAAGCTCTTGGTGACGGCTCATGCGATATTAAAGCTGATTCAAGTTTTATTACCGTATCATACAACCATTTTCACGGTACCGGTAAATCTTCATTAGTCGGTCTTAACGAAACCACAGAATTTTTTGTGACCTTTCATCATAATTTTTATGACGGCTCCCACTCAAGACATCCAAGGGTACGCACAGGTACAATTCATGTGTACAACAACTACTTTAAAGACGTCACAACCTATGGAGTAGGTGCCGCAGAAGGTTGCTCCATATTTGTACAAAACAACTATTTCGAAAATACAGTACGCCCAATGATGATAGCATCACAGGGTCACGACATGAAAGATTATCTTCCTGGTACAGGAGACCACGACAGCATCCTTTCGGGAGAAGACGGAGGAACAATCAAAGCGGAAGGGAACTACATGGACACATTTACAACCACCTGGTTTGATGCAACTGTTGATACAGGCAATGCAACTTTAGGAGGAGCCGTATACAACAACTTTGATTCTAATTTTTCCTCAACAAATTATCCATACAACGTAGACAGCGCAACAGCCGCAAAAGATAAAGCTGTTACATACGCAGGCCGCCTCAATTAAAAATAAATTGAATAAACTGATTCAAAGTCCAAAGCCCTCTCCATATTTTCCGTCCCCGTTTTTTCATGGGCTCTTTGCGCACTTAAAGCGGGGAGGATATCAGGCTCTGTTTTTGAAGAATATTATTGACAGGGAGGATGATACTGCTTCGAGGAGTCTTGTTAGTCTGGGCCAGGCAATTTGGGGTACATCCAGTTGATCGGCGTAGAGGATTCCTGCTGTTTTTGTTTTTATCACAATTGGAATCATTAAGGTGTTGCCTTTATCTCCCCCCAGTGCCGCTTTAAATATTTTGTCTGCCGGAGTATTTCCAACCGGTCCAAGGTGCATCTGGCCTGTTTGTGCCACTGTTCCAAGGGTTGATCGTGCAAAAAAAGGTATCCAGAATGCTTTAATTGATTCACGGTTTGTGTTGGTGCCGGCAACGTGAAACCCTCTTATTTTGTTATTTGAATTAACCATAAACACTGCTCTTTTTGAAAAACGGAGCAGATATTCAAGGGCCAGCGCTATTATTTCATCACGACTTTGAGTTGTGGCAATTGCATGGAGAATTTCTCCGTCTGTACGATCACTGCCGGCACCTGAAGGGTTTGAGGAGCGGGCTGCTCTGTTGGGAAAAAGTGAGTTTCGTTGATGTTTAATATTTTTGGGCGATGACATCTGACTGATAAGTGCGGCGGCACCTGTGTCATTCCATCTGTTAATTGTGCTGTTTACTTCAGGATCTACTGGTACTACGGGTTCAATTTTAGGTTCGATTATAACAGGAGGCATCATTTTAATGCTGTTTTTGACTGTAGATATGGTCTGTTTGTGAACCGGCTGAGTCTGGGGAGGTGGAGAATCTATCTCTTCAACTTTTGGAGCACTCATTTTGAGAGTGTTGGTTTTCATATGCTTTGAAATTTCGCTGTTTGAAACCGATGCCAGAGCATCCTCAATTGAAAATCCAAAAGATACAGTGTCACGCCTTTCTGAATCATCATCCCAGTTGTCATCCGGGTGTGTGTGAAAACCAGACGAACTTTCATCAGTAAAAAAGAGATGATTATTGTATGAAGCGGTAGTTTTATTCCCTTCGATATAATATTTTTCAATTAAAAATGTCATATCTTTTTCGGATAACAACACTGGAATTACCGGCCTGCCAATAAGTCTCGATGCTTCATCCATTGTTCGTTTATCAGCGGGATCAGTTATACCCAGTTCAATGGCATCTCCAACTGCGCTTACGGGAATAACTCTTCTTGCCTTTACAAATTGGGAAGGGAGTTTTTTTATTATCTGATTATCGATTATGTCTGTGTCAGTAATTTTTTTCTGCTTCAGTCCAAATGTCTTTGATAAAAATGCCGACAGGACATTACTTGTGACAGCTCTGTTTTCAACAAGAAAAAAGGGCATAGTTTTCCCGTTGGCCATAGTGTCGAGGTATGCCTGATCGTACTGAGATTGTGTTATCATTTTTTTTGATAACAATAATTTGGCGATTTGTTCCATTGCTACTATTGTGTATTTACCCTTAAAACTAATAAAAGGGTATTAGTTGTATTATTTAAGGAATAATGAGGCAAGTGTCTATGTTAAAAACTTTATAGTTCTCTCAATTATTTCAAAAGGATATAAATTATGGACTTGGAATTCTGGAAAATGCACGGTCTTGGAAACTCATTTGTTGTTATAAATGATTTGGAAGACACTGTTGAAAATAATATTCAGCTCTCTACTTTTGCAAAAAAGATCTGTCATCCGGGATTTGGTATTGGGGCGGATGGCCTGATTCTTCTAAAGAAATCATTAGTTTATGATTTTAAAATGGTTATTTACAACGAAGACGGTTCAGAGGCCGAGATGTGTGGAAACGGCATAAGATGCCTATCAAAATTTGTTCATGATAACGGGCTTAATGACAATGATGAGTTTTTGTTTGAAACACTGGCAGGGAAAATAACAACCCGAATAAAAGAAAATAACCTTATTGAAGTAGATATGGGCAGTCCCGAATTTCTTGATAAAGGTATTAATGTTGAAAATAACAGTTATAAAAAAGTAGATGACAGTTCGCCTCTAGCCTCTGTTGAATGTGAAAATCGCAGCTTCAATTATGTCTCCATGGGAAATCCTCACGCAATAAGTTTTGTGGAGGATTTTAATTTTGACTGGAAAGCGGATGGGCAAAAGGTTGAAAACAGCACGCATCTTTTTCCAGCCCGTACAAATGTTGAGTTTATTAAAATTGAAAACAGTTCCGAAATTACAATGAAAGTATGGGAGCGGGGCTGCGGGGAGACTCTTGCATGCGGAACCGGGGCCTGTGCATCAGTAGTGGCGGCTGTTGAAGGAAATTATATTAACAAAGGTGAAGTGACAGTTCATCTTCTTGGTGGCGATCTCAAGATAAAATATTTTCCCGGAGATGCAGTTTTAATGACCGGTCCTGCGGATATTATTTGCAAAGGAATCCTGTTTATTTAATAATACGTATTAAATCGCATCGGCGTTTAACCAATTGGAATTTAATCCGGATATGGAGTAGAAATGTCTAAAAAAGTTTTTATTGGCCTGTTTTTGCAACTGATTTTAATTATATCAGGTTGCAGTAATGTAGTTAAAGTTTCATTGAAATACCCTTCTGATCCTGCTCAGATTGAAAACCTGAACAATATTGCCGAAAAATATTACAAGGCAGAATCTCCAAAAGAGATGGTAGCACTTGTTAATGATGCAAAAAATATTAATGCTGACAGTGCGGTATATCACGAACTTGCTGCTGATATAGCCTATCTCACCGGAAACAGACATGAGCGATTTATTCATCTCGCCAACGCCCTTGCTCATAGCGAGAATGATGCCTTTGAAACTCTAATTAACGAACTCTATGACATGTCCTGGACATATGATGAAACCCTTACAGCTGAAGCTCTTTTTGATGAAATTTATCGTAATCATCCATCACTTGAAGCCCGTGCACTTGCGGGGCATTTTTTATCTATGATGTATCACAGCAGAGGTAAACTTGAAGAGGCTGCAAAGATAAAGAATTCAATTGGCTGGACAGTTCCTTTTGCCGTTATCGGCACCTGGGACAACAAACAGGGAAAAGGTTTTGATGTAAGTTATCCACCTGAAGATGAGATCGATTTGAAAGCGGTATATCCCGGGCAGAATGTGGATGTAAAGTGGAGAACAAATCCATTGAGAGGTTTACAAAATGAGATAGACCTGTCAGAGCAGATGTATCCGAACACTTCTGCTGTTGCATATGCTGCAAGCGGTATTAAAACGGCTGTTGCCGGTGATTATAATTTAAATATTACAAGTGCGGATGCTATAAAAGTGTGGGTTAATTCACGTCTGGTTTTTACAGACAGAAGAGTTAGCAACTGGAATTTTGACGCTCTGAATATTCCTGTTAAACTCAATAAAGGTGTAAATAGGATTGTTATTAAAACTGTTCATGAATCCGGCTCCTGGGATTTATATGCAAGAGTTACAGGTGTTGACAATAAAGTCATTAAGCCCGGTGTTTTAACATCAGTTCCTGCGGATTCTCCATTTGTTAAAGATGACAGTAATCTTCCTCCATACACAATTGAACAGATGGTGGATGACAGTGTCAAAGGGATGCGTGTTAACAGTGCAAGAACAGATTACTATAAAGTTCAGGAAGCTACCAGAATTGGAATTGATACTTTAAGAACAACCATCTGTGAAAATATGACTAAATCCTGGCAAAACAGCTTGAAAGTCAGGCTTGAGATGACCTTTGCTTTATGGGATTCTCAGGAGCGGGGAAGAACATCGGACCTGCTTGCCGGACTGGTTGAGGATGCCGGAGATGATTTTGTAGTTTTAAGATTAAAACAGATAAGATTCTGGAGACAGAATGATCTTGATAAAAAAGCCAGAGAAGAGTCTCTTAGACTTAAAGATAAATATAGTAATAACTCAACTGTTTTAATGGCAGTGGTTGATACCTACGGTTCAGAAGGCTGGACCGAGGATGAGTGTCATCTTCTTGAAGATATTAATAATAAATGGCCGGGCTGGATAACAGCAAGCTACTCCCTTGCTGAATGCTATGGAGATCTGGGATTTGATAAAAAAGAGAAAAAGATTTTTGACAATATCACAAAATTTTTCCCCTATGATTATTCATTGCTAAGCAAAGAGGTTGGATATGCACTGGCGAAAAGGAATTATAAAAAGGGCGAAAAGCTTATTCTTGATATGATTCACGCATGGCCTGAGAAAAAAGCTCTTTGGGGCAGTCTTGCAAATATATATTTAAGCATTGGAGACACGGTAAAAGCTAAAGCCGCTCTCGAAAAACAGATTGCCATCTCTCCTGATGCACCTGAGTCCTACAGCAGTGTAGCCAGTATTTTATATTATAAAAAAGATAAGAAATCAGCCCTTGCCTACTGGCGTAAAAGTCTGGAACGCAATCCGAATAATGGCGCCCTTTCTGAGCGTCTTGCATTTTTATCTCCCCAGAAACAGGATGTATGGGAAAAAGATGCCCCTGACGAAGACGAACTGGATGCAGCTGTTGCTTTAAGGGATAATATCAAATTTGAAGGCGGTTCTGATGTTGCACTTCTTCTTGATCACTCTGTTACAAGCCTTGCTCCTGATGGAAGTTCAATAAATATAAATACTGCAGTTATTCACTCACTTAACGTTTCAGGAAGAGATTCAATAACCGAGTACAATATTCCATGTTACGGTTTTTCAAGAATTCTTCATGCGTATTCGGTGGACCCTTCAGGTAAAAAATCAGACGCCAGCTCAATAAGGGGCAAGACAATCAGATTCAGACAGCTTGAAGTCGGTTCTACTGTAGTTGTTCAAAATCGCTGTGAACAATCTGCAGATGAGCTTATTGGTGACTATTTCTCGGCAACATGGTCTTTCCAGTCATTTAACAAACAGTTTGTTGATTCACGATATATTTTGTGGGCTCCTGCGGATGTTAAAATTAATGAGTTTTCAAGAGGTGAAATAACAAAAACAGAAAAAACAGAGGGGAATTTAAAGAGATATGAGTGGAAAGTGGAAAACAGTCCTGTTTTAAAAGGCGAAATTTCCATGCCCAGTACTATTGATATTGCATGGTATCTTCAGTTGAGTACAGTTCCTTCTTGGGAGTTGTTTTTAAAATGGGAGGACTCACTTCTTCAGGATGTTTTTAGAAATACTCCTGAGCTGATTGATCTGGCACAAGAGATAACAAAAGATAAAAAGAGTGTTATTGAAAAACTTTTTGCCATTCAGGATTACATAGCAACAAAGATTCGTTATCAGCAGGATTATGAAAACTATGTTGCCGGTGTTAAACCTCATACTGCTTCTCAGGTTATTGCCAGAGGCTATGGTGACTGCAAAGATAAATCGGTTCTGTTTATTACACTTGCAAAACTATCGGGTATTACGGCTCAGTTTTCACTTGTGAGAACAAGGAGTTTCGGACAGATAATCCAGGAAGTTCCATCTCAGCAGTTCAACCATGCAATTGTATATGTTCCTGCACAGGAAGGTCTTGCGGAGGGAAGATTTTTTGATGCCACAACAGATGCCCTTGATGTTGATGTAATGAGAAGTGACGATGTGGGGACAATGGCTCTGGTTTTTGACAGAGAAAAGATGGTTTCAAACTGGATTGAGATTCCTTATCAGGACATTTCAATGAACAGCGGAATGGAGACACTTACAGGGGAACTGTCTGATGATGGAAGTATTAAAGGTTCTCTCGCTCTTGATTTTAAAGGGCGTCTCGCTGCTGTTCTAAGGCAGACTTTCAGAAATCAGGAAAAATTTAAAAAGGTTCTTCAATTTGTCATTGATGCTTTGATAAATGGAAGCACTCTAATTGAGAGCGAACATCCTGATATTGCAGATATTAATAAAAATGTATTATTGAATGTTGAGTTTGAATCTAAAACTTTTGGACGGGTTCAGGATAAAGAGCTCAGGTTTAAAATACCTTTTGATGCAAGACCTGAAAAACTTTTTGCACTTGAAAAAAGAGAATATCCCCTTGTTCTTGGAATTCCAAATACAAGCAGGTGGGGGATGACATTTAAAATTCCCGAAAAATCAAAAATCAGCAAGATTCCTCTTCCGTTTGTTATTGATACACCCTGCATAAGCTTCAGCAGAAAAGTTGATCAGGAAAAAGGTAAAAATCCCGCTGTAACTGTAGTTCAGACACTTGATTATAAATGTGAAAGAATTTCTCCCGAAGATTATCCTCTATACAGGGATGAAATTCAAAAACTTCGCAATGCTCTTGATGAAGACGTGACAATAAAGCTTAAATAATCAAAAGTTTTTTGTCTAAAAGACAAATATCTCCACAATAAAATGACATATTGTCACATTTTTACTATAAAAAGATTGTAAAAGAGTAAAATCCTTAATATTTACAAGCCGTTTTTAGTTGGTTTACATTTTGCTAGGCTATAATGATATGACTGTTTCAAGAATAAAAAAAATAGTAAATTTGATGATTTTGTTAATTTCACTATCTATATCATATCTCAGTTTTGCAGATACAGATAGCGATACCACGATAAACTCATCTGATTATTGGGATGTTTCAATAATAAATAGAGATGAAAATTCATCAGGTATTAAAGTTCTGACTGATAATATAAAAAAATTCAGCAGGCAGGATTGTCTGGATGATGTTCAAATGGATTTTGGAATTTCACTTTTAGGTGATGCCAAAAATTATCCGTCAAAGACTGTCTATCTGTATGTAGGAGAAGAGTGCGATTCAACATCAGGAATTGGTGATTGTACTAAAATTGACTCGGATATAACATCTACCGGAAATTTAACTTTTAAAAATATATCACTGTCATCAATATTTGAATCAATGGATTGTGACGCAGATAATACAGTGTCAAAAGAGCTTTGGATTGCACTACTTGACGCTGAAGGTGTTATTGACACAGGTGAGAATGATATAATTGGTACTGCAATAACATTAAAATTAGATACTTCACAGCCTTCTGTAATACCGGACAATATTGATTACTCTCTTGGAGACGGCTCTGTAACAATAAAATGGGATAAAATTGATAACTCCGATGTTGCAGGCTATGCAGCCTTTTATGTTAAATCTTCTGACAGCAGCTGTTCAGGGGCTGTTTTAGAAAGCGGAAGCAGTGTTGACCTGGATTTAATTGATGGCTCTGATTATTCATTCAGCAACTCCACGGCAACAAGTTTAACTGTAAGCGGTCTGGACAATGATTCGTATTATATGCTGGCAGTTGCCTCACTTGACGAGTCTGGAAACAACTCGGTCTTGTCAGAGTCAGTATGTACTTCACCTGTACCCACAATCGGAATTGGCAGCGCTTTAAATACTGATGGCGGTTACTGTTTTATTGCCACTGCCGCATTTGGCTCTTATGATCACCCTGTTGTTAAGGTGCTGCGTGTTTTCAGAGATAACTTTTTAAAAGAGATGCCATTTGGAAATAAAATTATTTCAGCATATTACAGTGCAGGTCCATCAATGGCTCTGATTATAGAACAAAGGCCGTTGCTTAAGAAATTTACAGTTTCAGCATTATCTCTGTTTGCCGGGTTTTCAACAATTCTTGTAAAAATCGGGCCTCTTTATTTTATTTTTGGCATTATGCTTTCAATACTGCTTGGTATGATACTCGGTGTTGCAATTCCCCTTAAGAGGAGCAGAAAATGAACCGCTTTAATATTACACTAATTTTTATCTTACTTTTATTACCATCCATTGCATCTGCATATATGCCATCTCAAAGGCTTGGAGCTCTCGAATTTAGATTTGGACCTCACAGACCAAATTCAAATGAGATAATTGTTAATGATCCGGAACTTTCATATGAAAATATTTTTGGCAAAAACGAAAGTATGTTCCGTTTTGAGATTGAGCTTGACTGGCAATTTGCAAGGGTGCCTGATATTATAAGTTTTGCCGTGGGCGGAACTATTGGATATATGCATGAAAAGGGTAAAGCGCTTTACGCAGATCCTGCAACTGGTGATATGGTGAAATCATCTGATACAACAACCTTGAATGTTTTTCCCATGTCTCTTTTGGCTATAATAAGGGTTGATGTTTTAAAAGATAAACTGGGTGTTCCATTTTCTCCATATTTTAAAGCTGGTCTTGACTGGGATATCTGGTGGACAAAAACTTCAGGAACAACAGATAATCAGGGGGGAACTCCCGGTTTCAGAATGGTTCCCGGGATAGCCCTTAGTTTAAACTGGATTGATCTCACTACTTCCCGAACTTTTGATAATGAAGTAGGCGTTAATAACAGTGCACTCTTTTTTGAATATATTTATGAAAGAGTTGACGGCTTTGGGGATTCAGGAAAGCTTGACCTTTCTCCTTCAAATATTAAAGCTCATGGAACATGGATGGCCGGGCTTCTACTGGAATTTTAAACCCTTCAGAATGACAGTTTTCAAACTCACAATTGAGTATAATGGAGCACCTTTTCACGGGTGGCAGATTCAGAAGAATGGAATATCTGTTCAGGGTGAGATTGAAAAAGCATTAGGTATAATTTTAAGATCTCCACATAAAATTCATGGAGCAAGCAGAACAGATGCCGGAGTTCATGCAAGAGGGCAGGTCGCTCACTTTAAAACTGATGTAGAAATTTCCCCATATAAAATTGCACGAGGTGTTACGGCTTTATGTATACCGTTTATCTCTGTCGTAAAAGCTGAAATTGTTCATGAAAAATTTAATGCTCGTTTTGACTCCTTGGGAAAACACTACTGTTACAGAATACTGAACAGAAGTGCATTATCACCATTAAAAGATATGACCTGCTGGCAGATACCTGTGAAGATTAATATTGATGCCATGAGGGCTGCAGCCAGTCAGCTTGTCGGAAAACATGATTTTGCAGGATTCAGATCATCTGATTGCGAACGCACTACTACGGTTAGAGAGATTACGTCAATTACTATTAATATTCCTGAGCCTGATATTATTGAAATTCACGTTAAAGGAACCGCATTTTTAAAAAATATGGTGCGAATAATAGCAGGAACTCTTGTTGATATATCAATTGAAAAGCTCTCGGCACAAACAATTATTGATGTTTTAGCTAGTAGAGACAGGTTAAAGGCTGGCAGAACAGCACCTGCAAAAGGGCTTACTCTTGAAGAGGTCTATTATTAGATAGCTTCATGCTCCCTGATGTCTCCATTTGAAAAATGAAATAAAAATGAAATAAATTTTTTTTCGATGCGTTTTAATTAATGATGTTTAAATTATTAAACGGACTTTAAATAAACTGGAAGGAGACTTTTCATGTCATTATCACACCCATTATTCATTCAATACAGAAATTTTGAAACTACAAAGAGTCTGGAAAAATATATTGAAGAAAAAGCACGTAGATTAAGGAGGCGCCATCCTGAAATTAGAAATATTGTTACTATTGTTCAAAAAACAAACAGTAGTCAGAAAAAAGGAAATCCCGTTGAGGCTCATGTAACAATTCATCTTGATAAAAAGAGCATAGTATCTACTAAACAGGAGATCGCTTTAGATGAGATTAATAGTGCATTTTTATCAATTGCAGCGGCATTTGAAACTGCAGAACGGGCTGTACGTGAGCATACAAAGAGGTTGAAGAGCACTAAAAATAGAGCTATTAATCCTGCGAAACTAAATATTGCGGTTTAATTTTTGCTTTGACATCATCTTAAAAAAATCAATTCTAATACCAAATAATCGCACAAATACTGTTTTTTGTTGAAAAAAGTATCCTTTTTATGATTAAAGCAGACTGTTGGTATTGTAATTATTCAGATTAAATCAGGTTAAAACATAAAGGAACGATATAATGATAGTAATGAAATTTGGTGGAACTTCTGTAAAAAATAGTGAAGCTGTGGACAGGGTATCAGGTATTATTGCAACTAGAATTGATAAAAACCCCATCGTTGTGGTGTCTGCAACCGGTGATACAACGGACAGACTTGTTGATATTCTTGATCTTATTGATTGCAATAAAAAAGGTGCAATTGATATTGTTAATGATATTGAAAAGAAGCATCAGATTTTAATTGAAGAGGTTGTGACTGATAAAGATCAGCAGTCATTGGCACTTGGCAAAGTTAATGCTGAACTCTCACGATTAAAAGATATGGTCTCTGCAATGGAAAAACTTGGAGACGTTAGTTTAAGAAGCAGGGATTCTGTTCTTGCTATTGGTGAGAGAATGAGTGCACCAATACTGGCTGGGAGTCTTGCAAGCAGAGGAATTAACGCTGTAAATGTTGATCCTGTAGAAGTTATTGAAACTGATGAAAATTTTGGAATGGCAAAACCATTTTTAAATGAAACAGAAACAAGATGTAAAAATATTCTTGTTCCGTTATGCAAAGATCAAAAAATTCCTGTTGTTGGGGGGTTTGTCGGAGCAACTTCAAAGGGAATTGTAACAACACTTGGACGGGGAGGTTCAGATCTTACAGCATCAATAATTGCAAAAAGTGTAAATGCTGAAGCATTGGAGTTCTGGAAAGATGTTGATGGGATTCTGACTGCAGATCCAAGACTTGTAAAAGATGCAAAACTTCTTTCAACGATAACATTTGCTGAAGCAAGTGAGTTGACTTTTTTAGGTTCCGGGGTTCTTCATCCGGCTTCTATACAGCCTGCAGTAGAGGCCGGAATTCCAGTTACAGTCAGGAATTCATATAAACCTGAAAGTGAAGGAACTAAAATTCTATTAAAAAGGCTTTATGAATCCAGCGTTCCCGCAAACAGAGCTGCAGCATCCATTGCATATAAAAGAAATCAGGCACTTATATCTATTTATTCAACAAGAATGATTGGTGCAAGCGGTTTTTTACGTAAAGTATTTGAGGTATTTGACAGACTTAATATCTCGGTTGATCATATTGCCACATCAGAGGTTAATATAACAGTTACAGTGGAAGATCAGGATCTTGTTAAAATTATTGCCAGAGAACTTGGTGAAATAGCGACTGTACAGGTTACTCGAAATGCTGCAATTATAAGTATTGTTGGTGAAGCTCTTAAAACAACAGCAGGCGTTGCCGCGAGGGTATTTAGTGCACTAACAGATATTAATGTTCTTTTTATAACCCATTCCGGTGCATCAACAAATTTAAGTGTTGTGGTAGAAGATGAACAGTTGAATTCTGCTGTTCTTAAACTGCATGAACAACTTTTTAATAAATAAGTAAAAAAATGAACAAAACTGAGCGTGTTCAATTTATTTGTGAAACTTTGGACACTCTGTATCCCAATCCTCCTATTCCTCTTGAACATAATAATGTGTTTTCTCTTCTGATTGCTACAGTTCTTTCCGCACAATGTACTGATAAACGGGTTAATGTAATTACACCTGTTCTTTTTAAGAAATATAGGGATGTACATGAATTTGCAAAAGCAGATGTTGAAGAGGTGAAAGATATTATTAAATCTTGTGGATTATCCGGATCAAAATCAAAAGCTATTGTTGCTTTATCAAAAAGTATTGTTGAAAAATTTAATGGAGAGGTTCCTGGTAATTTTAAAGAACTTGAAACCCTAAGTGGTGTGGGTCATAAAACTGCAAGTGTTGTAATGTCTCAGGGGTTTAATGTTCAGGCGTTCCCCGTTGATACACATATTCACAGGCTTGCAAAAAGATGGAAACTCTCTAATGGAAAATCTGTAGAACAAACCGAAGAAGATTTAAAAAAAGTTTTTAAAAAAGAAACCTGGAATTTAAGACATCTTCAGATAATATATTTTGGAAGAGAGTATTGCCCGGCAAGAGGTCATGATATTAAAACCTGCCCAATCTGTAATAAAATCTGAAATTAAAATTGTATTACAAAGCAAACAGCCAAATAGGGACGGAGGATATTTGTATCTGTTTACGGTGTGTTATCTTGTTTAAGGTGGATAAAAGGTTCAATTTTGATCGTGAATATATAAA
>JAFGVO010000468.1 GCA_016937935.1 Deltaproteobacteria bacterium
AAGTTTATCTTGCATTTTTTAAGTTAAAATAATTTAAACTGATTCAATTAGAGGCGGTCTAAGAGAACCTTTTGGAAATTGAACATGAAAGTGACCATTTCTATATAATTTTGAAGATTCAAGATATGCATCAATAAAAATTTTTAGTTTCTGTTTAAATTTATTTAATAAATAAATATCAGATGTATGGCAAATGGGTTTTTTATTTTTTTCTGGCTCTGTTCTTGGCCGATCCCTGTGGGTTAATTTATTTAATTTGAGTATACCCGCCACTCGTTTGTTTTCAGAAGTTCTTTTGTCTTTAAAGTTTTGTTCTTTTTCTCTTACAGCTTTTCTTATAATGCTTTGCTGCTTTCCTTTTGAATAGTTGCTTAATGATGGAAGTGGAGCAAAATGCAGATGAATGGTTTTTATAAAAGCCGTTTTGGGAGTTTTCTTATTTTTACGGTTATTATATGCCACAATATCAATAAATGTAAATTTAGGTATCTCTCCTTTTGCCAGGTAGTTATAGGATGAAAAACCTTTCCAATGGGACATTTTATCAACCAGATTATCTTTTACAGGATTTGTAATTGAGTATAAAAGCTGATTAAAAGCACTTGCATCGTCAAGACATGGAGTGTGGTGAGATTTGGCCCCATAAACAGCCCCTTCCCGAGTGTAGATTTTATTTAAAGAAACAGCAACCATTTGATGAAAGGTCTGAATAAATCGGATCATATGAGTAAAATCTTCAGGAGAATCTGAAACAGGGCCAATACCCATATGTTCATGATTTATATTATAATCAAGCCAAAAAAGATTTACAGGATGATTAAGCATGGCTCTTGCGGCAGAAGAACCAATAATATTTTTTACTTCTTTATTGGGGAGAAATAAAAAAGTTCTGTCTACAGCTCTCTGAGTAATTGAGTAAATATATTCATTTGATATCATTCTTGGTGTTTGGCCCATTTTAAGCTCCTTATTGCAAAGGTTCTTCTTTTAATCGGCCAATTTTTTAAAATTTTGCCAAAAAAATGAAAAAAGTTAAAAAAAGTTAATTTTTTTTAAAAAAACAGACTCTTTTTGTTACTCTGAGATTTTATTTACATATTTAATCGTGTTATTATTTTTTGGGTTTGGAATACCATCAAAGGAGATATTGTGCTTAGATCTTATTTACAGTTAAGAGAAAGAACCGATCGTTTTTTTGAATCTGTTGCTGCCAGATATAATGATCAGGTTTTATGTACGGCCGGTTGTAGTGCATGCTGCGAAAGTGGTATTTCAATAGTAATAATTGAGGCTGTAGCAATGGGGAAAGAACTTGGAATTTCAGAGGATAGAATTCAGCTTCAGGCAGGACAGGCATCAATTATTGGTGAAGGCAGCAAGTGTTCATTTTTAGATGAAAAGGGGTACTGTAAGGTATATGTTGCAAGACCATTGATTTGCAGAACCCATGGCATGCCTCTATTAAATATAGAAGACGAAACAGTTAATGTTTGTGAATTAAATTTTAAGGATATTGAGCCCCATAGATCTACAATTTTAAATACTGAAAATTTAAATGCTGCACTTTTTGCGGTAAATCTTGAATATTGCACTAAAAATGGATTGAATCCACGAGCCAGAGTTTCAATTGATAGAGTTGCACAGCTGTCAGGTATTTCTGTAGAGTTTAGTAATCAGAACCCTTAGTTGAATTATTTATTCGGTTGAGGAATCATCTTGAAGATCAATTTCAGCTTTTTCAATTCCAAGTTTCTTAAGTTTTTTTCTGGCATTATCCAGATTTGGATTAAGTTTTAGAGCTATAGTAAATGCTTCTGCTGCTGCCATCGAGTTTCCAATGGCCTCATAGTCAAGTCCTAGATTAAAGGCGGCTTCCGGGTATTGAGGTTCAATTTCCAAAGCAAGCAAGTGTTGTTCAACAGCTTTATCATATTGTCCGGATTTTCCATAAAGAAGGCCCAGGTTATTTCTAGCTTCAGCATCTTTTGGATTTATAGTTATAGCAGCATTGTAAGCTCCTGCTGCTTCCACATATCGATCTTCTTTTTCCAGGGCAACTCCCATATTGTAGTGGTAGTCAAAATTAAACGGATTTATTAATAATGCTTTTTGAATATTTATAATAGCTTGACGGGTTTCCTTTTTTTGAAGATATGCAAGTCCCAGGGAGTTAAAGGCATCTGAGTATTGAGGGTTTTGTTCAGTTAGTGTTTGCAGAAGTGAAATTGATTTATCAAGTTGCCCCATTTGTCGATAAGTGTCAGCAAGCAGGCATTTGGCATCAAGAAGATTATTATCAATTAAAATTGCTTTAGAGAGGTAACCCATTGCCTGACCTGGATTGTTAAGTCTTAATAAAATAGTGCCGAAGTTATAATTTGCAAGAGAGTTGTCCGGTTCATCATCTAGAAGTTTAGCAACAATGTCATGGGCTTCGTTTAATTGTCCCATGTCCATCAAAGCCAGTGCCATATTAATCTTAATAGCACTTTTATTTGGCCATAGCTTTATTACTTGTTTGTAAATTTTGAGAGCCTCTATGGTAAATCCGTTATTGGCAAGCATATTTGCAGCCCAAAAAAGATGCATAGGATTTTTATTGTAAAGTCTGGCAAGCTTTAAATAGTAATTTTTTGCACCATGAAATCTTTTATTAAATAGTGCGATTTTTTTTCCGTCAGGTCTTAGCCTTGTCGCATTATCCAGCTGCCCGGCCATTAAAAATCCATTTGATTCGTTTGCTGTGTATAATCGGTTAATAAATTCCTGACGGTTTTTTCCAATATTATAAACAAAAGGAATAACAGAACTTCTTAGTGGTATGAGATTTGCTGCATCCATTCTTTCACCCTGAGAGTATTTTGTAATGTATGAAACAAAAGGTCTGTTATCTGTTTGTACCGGAAGATTGCCGATCCAGTTTTTTACGGTTTTTGAATCTGCAAGAAAGCTGTCAAGGATTTCATATGGAGAATCCATTCCAAAAGATTTAAGATTATTTTTAATTCTCGGCTCTTTTAGTCTTCGTGAAAGCTCGGTAAAGTCAATTTGTAGCGGCTTGTTAGTTCCTACAAGTTTTACATATGCGGCTTTTCCGTAAGTTTCAAAACCAACATTGGCCCATACTGTCATATGAGGAAAAATTTTTAAAAATGTATTTATAATAATTTTAAATTCGTTGACTGAGAGACCGTGAAGGGGAAGCCATTGGACAAGAATGCCATCTTCATTTAAATGGGCCTTTGCAATTTTATAAAAGCCTGTTGTGTATAATATCCAGCTATCTACAGCTTTGGGGTGAGTTGAGTCAAGAACCATGACATCATAGTGTTCTTGACTTTTTAATAGATACTGTCTGCCGTCTTCAATATGTTTGACAACACGTTTATCCATTAGAACATTATTGTTTTCGTTTTTAAAATAGGGCGCAGCATTCCATACAATAGAAGATAAATCTACAATATCCATAGTTTCAAGGGGATGACTCATGGCAGCACCTGCAGATATTCCTGCACCAAAGCAGATAGTAAAACCTGTTTTGGGATTCGGGTGCAAAAGAGGTCCAAGCTGACCAAGAAGTTTAAAACTCTGATCGTGAACTATTCTTGTGGTAACTTCGTTTACAGAGTTTATAAAAAGTTGTCTCTCTTGATTGATTACATTTTTTGTTACACTTACGGTGCCTGTTCTACCCTCTTTATAATAAAGAAGTTTCTGGTGGTTTGCACCAACGGCCTCGTGGAGCATCTTTTTAGGCAGGTTTCCACCCATCGCAAAAGAGATAATAATTATAACAAGAGTTAAAAATAAATATGCGTAAGCTTTGTAATTGAATATGGAAACTTTGTTAAATGGAGAAAAGAGAATAATAAGAGCCGCTACTGCAGACGTTATTGATATAATAATTACCGAGTTTTGAATTCCTGCAAATGGAATAAGAAGAGCTCCTGTTAAAATGGTTGAAGCAGCAGCTGCAATACCATTTATAAGAAAGATAGTTCCGATATTGCTGCCAGTTTTTGAAACTGAATTTGTATAAAGTGATACAGCAGAAGGCAGTGACACTCCGGCTGCAAAAGTTGGAAGAAATACAAGAATTGGAGCGTACAAAAGTTCTCTGATAAATTCTTTCCATAGAGATGTTGACAAGGAAGAGTTTAACGTTATTTCAAATGGATCCATACCAAGTGAAATAATAATTTGGGCTGCGGTAAAAAAAGAGAGAACAGAAAAAAGAGCCATAAGTAATATTGAAAGACCACTGACAACTTTCTGATCATATTTAACAAGTAATCTGTGAAAAGCTCCACCAGCTCCCAATCCGGTTAATACAATAATGAGAAGTATTGAGAATGCGTAGGTATCATGTCCAAATACAAACGTTAAAATTCTGTTCCATACAACTTCAAGTCCTAATATGGCAACACCGCTTGCTGCTGCAGCAATAAAGGGGATCCATTTTAAGTTGTCATAATTTTTAACGACTTCGGCTTTTACCTGTAGAGAGGTTTTAGAAAAATTAGAGATTTTTGACGCTGCAAAAATAATAAGTGCTGCAAATATACTAAATGATGCGGCAATAAGAGAACTCTCAATAAGCCCCGCTGCCGGGATGGCAATAAAGCCTGTGACAGCAGCACCTGCGGCTCCTCCAATGGTATTGGCTCCATAAAGGATTCCAATTTTTAATCTGGTATCTCTAATTGTGAAGCTAAGAGATTTAACCAGGACGGGAACTGCAGCGCCCATTAAAATTGCAGGAATGGCTACAATTGATCCTGCTGTGGCAAATCTGAAAAGGTTTGTTAAAAATAGATTGTCACTGTTTCCTGAAAAGAGCTGACGGGCTTCAAGAGAGTGAGATATAAATGGAACTGAAACAGCGTAAATTGAAAGTAATATTTCAGCTATTACATATATTTTTATTGGAGATATAATTTTATCAGATAATGAACCTGTAATTTTAGATCCTGCAGCAATTCCAATCATAAAAGCAGAGAGGACAATTGTAGTAGCATCCGCAGAGTTTCCAAATGGAACTACAAGCATTTTAGTCCAGATTATTTCATATGACAAGCCTGCCGCGCCAGAGAAAAAAGTTGCGATGACAGCGGTCAGGTACAAAAACAGTGAAGAGTTATAATGATCATAATTTGTTTTTTTTGCTGTATTCACTACAAGGTCGCTTTCTACTTTATATGGCTATTGCCAGTTTTAAATTCGTTATAATAGATTATGAGAGATTTATACAGGCTTAAAAAAAACGTTTATTTACTTTTATCTTTTTAACTGATTTATTAATCCCTCTCGGATATGAGACTAATTATTTTTGCGGGAATTTTCTGTCTGCACAAGAGATCTACAAAATCTTTTTCGTGTCCAAGTGATGCTAAAGCTGCAAGACTTTCAAGGTGGTTGGCCGCCTGATCCTTTGGTGAAAGCAGTAAAAATACAAGGCGGATGGTTTTTTCATCAGGGACGGTAATTCCAGATACTCCGTTTGGAATAACTGCCATAAAACAGGTACTCCTTGAAACTCCTTCCCAGTAGGCGTGAGGTATGGCAATACCTCCTCCAATAGCAGCAGTCATGGTTTTTGACCTGTCAAAAATCCCTTCTATTATATCTGTATCTGCAAGTTTGGTAAACTGCCTGTTTGCACTGACTACAAGTCTGTCAAGTACAGCTTTAAAATTAGCATCGTTTTCAATGACTACTTCAACATGGGATATTAACTGCTTAAGGCCAAGTTTTTTCTGTCTTAAAACAACCGCCATATCTCCAACTGGTTCTCCAGGATCAAGTGGATCTTTAATAATGTGTGCTGTTCCATTATCTATCCAGAAAAGAGGCATAAGAGTTTTCCCAAATCTTCCCTTTTCGATTTTTGATCCTGTTTCGATTATATCAATGCTTTTTTGATGAGATTCAAGTCCTGCTGATATCAGTGATGATGCAGATGTAGTCATCCATACAGGCGTTGATGGTAGACCGGTTTTTTCTCTTAATTGTTCTGTAGTAAAAGATGACCATCTGTAATAGTTGGAAGCTCTTATTTCGAAGCATGTTTTGGCAATTTCATTTATTGAATAATTTGCTGAGGAGTCTGCAAAGAAAACTGCATTGACATCGTTAAACACAGGGTCATCAATATTTAAAGTATCATCATTGTCATTGGAGGTATCAATTTCAACGGTTTTAATTCCACCTTTTCGAAGAGCTTTTCCAATTGATTTTATTAAATTGGATTCACCAAACAGTACCCACCTCTTTTTATCAACACGCTTTACTTTTAAAAGTTTTGCAACAAATGGTGCTGTGAGTCCCTGCAAGGTAACTGTTACAATTACAACCGAGTATGCAACTGTCTCAAGAAGCTCCGCATTATTAAAACCTTTTTCTTTTAAACGAAGTGCAAAAAGTGAAGCCATTGATGCTGCCACTATTCCCCTTGGGGCAATCCATGACAGAAAGAGTTTTTCCCGTATGGAAAATCCATTTTTCCAGGTTGAGATGAATACAACAAGGGGGCGGATAATAAATATCATTATGATTAAAAGGTAGAGTAGTCGTATGTTCGAAAATTTATTTAATTCCAGTTTTGCGGCAAGTAAAATAAAAATCATTCCAATGCCGGCTTCTGTAAGCTGCAGTTTGAAGCGTTTTAGTTTTCTTAAATGGGGAGGATGTTTTATCGCAATTACCAGGCCTGAAATAACAACAGTGAGAATTCCAGATTCAGGTATTATTGAATGTGAGATAGAATAAACAAGCAGTGCTCCTGCCAGAACAAAAATATTTGTATGCTCATCCTGAATAATCTCTTTTTTTAAAATATACGAGATTATGAGTCCGCTGATAATTCCGAGAATTGTGCCGAGCACAATACGCATTGCAAATTTGCCAAGGGGAACAAGAAAGTGATCTCCTGATGTCTGTATAAGCCATTTATAACTCATTACAGCTATAAAAACACCAATTACATCAATGAGAACTCCCTCCCAGTAAAGAACGTGATGAAGTTTTTCTTTTACATTAATTCTTCTTAAAATAGGAAATACCACCGTTGGACCTGTTACAATTACAAGACTTGAAATCATCAATGAAAGAGCAGGCGTTACATTAAAAATATAATAGACCGCTGCACCTGTGCCGAACCAGGTTATCAGAGGGCCGATTGTGAGCATCTTCTTGATTGTAGAGGATGATTTTTTGTATCCGCTTACATCAAGAGTAAGTCCCCCTTCAAAAAGGATAACAGCAATTGTGAGAGCGACTACTGTATCAAGGCCATGTCCAAGTGTTTCCGGGTTAACAAGCCCGAGCAGTTCAGGACCAAGTATAATGCCGCCGGCCAATAAAAGAACAATAGATGGCAACAGGAATTTATTGGCAATTATCACAAGTATAATACCCGCCGAGGCGGAAAGTGCGAGGGTAAGGATTGAATCGGTCATTTTAGTCAGGTCTCATTATCAAGCACTTTTGACAGTGTTATTCCATGGTTTAAAAAATCTTCTTCAAGCCATTCAAAATTTTGGTCAATCTGGTCTGATGCAGAATTATAGGCCATCTTCTCAGTACTGGCACTATAGAAGAAACGCATCATGGTTCCTGACATCTGTTCCATATCTTTTGGAGATGGCGAAAATACATGTATGGATACATGAGGGTTTGATTCCTCGGTTTTGGAAATTGCTTCATCAAGGCGGGTTCTAATCATGGATTTTACAGATTGAACCGTATTAAAAATACCTCCTTTGCTGTGGACATATCCGGATTCCATGGCGTCAACCGGGCGGAGAGGATCAATGCATATAATGAGGGTTGCTCCGTTTTCTATAGCTATATCAATATCAATAGTTCTTGTGAAAATTCCGTCAACATAAAAACGGTCTCCAATTTGTTCAGGTTTATAGTAAGGGGTCATGGCGGTAGATGCCCTAACCGCTGTTGAAATAGGGATATCTAAATAATCTTCTGTTCCAAATGTTACATGACGCCCTCTGTCCTGATCTGTGGCACCGATAAAAAGCTGTTTTTTTACTGTTGTAAAATCATCACTCATTCCTTTTGCGTTAAATTCTTTTTGAAGATAACTTTTAAGTTTATTACCTGAAAACAGGGCATTGGGGGTAACTTTGGATGCACTGTCAATGGGACTTGTGAGCCACTTTCCTTTTGCAAAATCTGTAAGTGATAATAGTATTCGTTTTGTTAATTCACCAATATTTGGTTCAAAAAGCATTGATCTGGTAATGGGAGCGATTCGGCTTGGTCTTCCGTATAGGGCATCAGCAATTTCAAAGGGGTGTACGCCGTTTGCCATAAAAGCTCCTAAAACCGAACCGGCAGATATTCCACTGAAAATGTCAAAATCAGTAACAGATGAATGTTTAAGGCGGGCATCAAGAGCTCTTAAAACTCCAATTTCCCAAAACATCCCCTCAATTCCTCCTCCAGCCAGTGCTATGGCAATTTTTCCGGGATTGGCAGGGCGTGAAATTTTAAAAGCAGCTTTGAGAATATCCAGGATTGTACCAGGCTCAATAAGAACACCTCCAAGTTGAAGGGTTCCAATGGCATAAGCGTAATAAGGAGTTATTGAATTATTAGGAAGAGCCACAAGAATAGAGCTTTTCTGTGGAGATTTAAATTTGTCCGTTGTTGTAAGAAGTTCGGGTAAAATTTTACCTGTAAGGCTGTTTCCCAATCCATTAAAAAGTTTCTCTTTGGTGCTGTCAAAAATAATTGTTCCCATGGGATGGGACTGGGCAATGGCAATTGATTCTTTTGTATCATTAAAAAGGCGACAAAAAAGTGTTTTATTATTAGGCAGAGTAATAATGCACCCTTTATGAAAATCAGGATTTACGCAATCTTTAGCTGCAAAAGGAAGAAGTCTGCCGGCTGTTTCATTGTAGTGTTCACCGGATACAAAGTATGTAATCGTGGGAATATTTTTAATTTTATTACTCATAACTATCATGCAACCATAAAGATTGTATTGAGACAATTTATTTTTATAAATAACTAGCTTTTGTTTTGCAGGTTTAAATGTATTAATGTTCTTCTATGCCATATAAAATATTCAAATACGTTTTTAAAGTCACAAGAGAGTCAATTTTTCCCGAGGATCTGGTTTCATCTAAAAGGGAGTTTATATTAATATATTTTTTGCGACTGTTTTTTCTGGTTGGCAGAAGATTATTACGTGACAGGTGTCCAAGGCAGGCTGCGGCATTGGCTTATCAGACATTTCTCTCCCTTGTTCCACTCTTGTTTATAATTATGGCAATTGCAGGTGCCCTTAATTTGGACGGGTATATTAAATATCTCATAGATATAATTGAACACAATCTTTTACCAAATGCTGCAAAAAGTGCTGCTGCATA
Source organism: Deltaproteobacteria bacterium (assembly GCA_016937935.1). GTDB lineage: Bacteria > Myxococcota_A > Polyangia > JAAYKL01 > JAAYKL01 > JAFGVO01. Next base: position 9,396 of record JAFGVO010000468.1, read on the forward strand.
TGTCAGTGATATTGCCCTTTCCATTCATCCCAAATCCCTTGGACTGGCAGGTGCCGGCGGTTTTATAGTTGTTGGAATTGCCCTCTTTTTTACATTGGATCAAATGGTGAATGATATTTTCAGATGTAAAAAAAACCGGCCTTTTATTATGAGAATTATCTTTTATCTTCTTCTTTTAATAACGGTGCCTTTAATGCTGGGAGTTTCAGTTTACTACAGTGGTCAAAGCGTTTTTTATTCTTTACCTCTCACCAGATATTTATTATCCGCATGTTTTACAGTCGGCTCTCTTTTTCTTGTGTATTGGTTTTTACCTCATACAAAGCTTCAGAAAAAATATACATTTATTGCAAGTCTGTTTACAGGAATCGCCCTGGAGCTGGCAAAGCTGGGTTTTGCAATATACGCAAAATATCTTGGAGAAACACTTTCATATGTTTATGGAACACTGGCAATAATACCCCTGTTTATGATCTGGATTTATCTGCTATGGCTGATTTTCTTATTTGGAGCAGAACTAAACGCCGCACTCCACGAAGTAAGACAGTACGACCGTTTTATTAAACCTAAACTTTAAAAAGGTACTTTGTTTGACCGGTATGTATTAATCTATTGAAATGTCGGGATGTTTAATTAGAAAACACTCGTTTTCAGGAGCGGCCCATTTTATTGTATTATACCAAAATTGAGCGTGCTGAAAGTATACGTTTGGCAGCATCCAATCCTCTTTATCCACATCGTAACATGTTGAACCGGGATAATCTGCTTCATTCGGGGGAATATATGGAACCCATTGACTTAAATCGTCACGAGACGGTTCAGCCCAGAGTTTTGTAAACAGAGGCCACTCATCTGCAATTGAAACAGCCCTGCCTTTACCAATCTCCGTGGCAACAATTGTGTTGGCACCGTTTTCACTTGCAACTATTTCGCTGCCGTCCGGTGCATTAATGCTGTATCCCCAAAAAGAACCAATTGCAGAAACATCTTTAGAAATAGGGTGATCAGGATTGAAATTTCTAATTGGCGGAACAGTGGTACGAGGAAGCGTCCAGCAGGTGCAGTTTGATGTAACATCTGTTATGTCTGCAGGACAAGAGTCGAGTATCTTGTCATCATTGTATGATATTCCTGTGGCAGGTTCCAGAATGCTGTTTGTTGCGGCTACCTCTTTGGTACTGCTCATTCCTTCAAAACCGGTAACTGTAATTATTCCGCCCCCATCTTCAATCCATTTTTTTAACGCGGCAGATTCATCCGGGGAGTATGACCACCAGGTACCATCTAACTGGTCGGTTTGTGCGGTAAACAATAAAATATCGTAGTCGTTAAGAAAGGCTTCGTTGATTTCAGGTTTGCCATTGATCATTGTTACTACGGCTGAACTATCGTTGTTAAGCCAGTCCATAAAGGTACTTACGTCTTGATCTCCCGCGTTGGCACCACTATCAAAAATACCGATAACACCCATTCTCAAACAGTAACATCCATTGGCCGGGTCCTCTTTAGTAGCCGGGGGCAGTACACCTTCAGGACATGTCCAGGGAATGACTTCTTCAGAATCTTCAGGAATAAAAATATTTTGGGATGTATCATCAGTGCCACCGGTATTTGCACCAGTATCTGTATCAGACGAATCTGTTGAGCTTGCGGTATCGTCAGGATTTGAAACCGTGTTTTTTCCTGAAGGATCACCCTCGCAGCCGAGCACAAAAAATGACGCCATGATTATTATTGTTATAAAAAATTTATTCATTTAAGTAAGCCTTTCGTTAAGTATATGATTTTTCATTTTCATATTTTGTGATCAAACCCTCAAAAAATCAAGCCCTAATGTCAACGGTATTGAGGGTATTGGGAAATTTGTAAAACCTTCATTTTGTTTTGCATACCTATATCAGGCATTGTATATGAGCCCTCATGAACAATAATTCGAAGAAAGCAAAGTCATTGCAGCTAATTACTAAAGAGTTTTTATTTAACCCTTGCTCACCATTTTATATTGCCGTTTTGATACTTCTGATTACAGGATGCCATACACCTCACCCCGTTGTCTCCCCTATAACTGTCAACGATACCGTAACCGAATCGCAGGAGGTTGAGAATGATACAGATGTCCCTGTAGAGGAAACGGATCGAGTTACGTTTCAATCATCGTACAGCCAATTACCGGAGGCCCTGCATTCTGTTGACGGGGCCATGCCCGAAGAGCACCCACTGATGCAGATTATGCTGGAGACTCAGGAAGACTGGGTGGAGAAACTGAAAGCAATGAACGTGGCGGCTATAGACGCGCAGCCTCTTGAGTTTCCATTGCACCAAAACAACCGGAAGTACAATATCACCACCAGGACCACAGATGATTCCACAACTGTTGCTCTCTGGCTTGAGCGAGACTCCGTAGATGTAAAAGAGTTGGCTAAATTCGAGGTAGCAGATTTCATCCCCGTCGATAACCGCGCGGAATGTCTCAACGTGCTCGGATACTTCATAACACCGAACAAAGACCGCATAATTGTAATAGTCACATACTACATTGGCTGGGAAAACGTCAACTACCACCTCTTCTCCATTCCCACAAGCCAGCTCAAATAAAGTTTAAAAGTCTTTTCTCCCAGGTTAAATTTTTTTAGTTTATTTGGCAAAAGCAAATGGGCTTAAATCAGGACGGAGGAGATTCCGGCATTTCAGGACGGAGGCTCATATTGCGGTTCATTTTGGGTTATATTTTCTGATTTGTATATTTTTGTCTGTCAGAAATTTTCCAGGTTGTTTTCTTTTATGAAAGCTTTGCGGTTTTTTGCTCTCATTGGTGCGTCTAAAAATGGAATCCAGGGAGGGGTTGCTTTTTTCCACATTTTATATGGGGGGTATTTTGATGTTGTAATATTTTCTGCCATTTTAGTGCTTCCAATAAATAAAAGTAAAAGGAGAATTGATCCTAGAGCGCTTAAATGAAAAGTACCTGTTGATACCTGTAGGTAAAGGTAAACTACAATCCACTGGCTAATTTCACAAATGTAGTTTGGATGTCTTGAATATTTCCACAGACCAAAGGTGTTGAAGCCCAGCTGAACTCTTTTATCGGAGAGATATTTTTTATCACTTCTCATTTTGTAATATTTTAACTGCTGATAATCTGCAATTGTTTCTGTTAACAGCAGGAGTGCGTGAATTATAAAGAGGGCGATTTCATATATTGATATGGGACCAGTAACCTGACCATAATAGTAAAGTGGCAGGGTAATAGCAAACACAAGTGCGAGTTGATAAAAGGATATAAAAAAGAGATTAAATATTTCAAACAGAAATCTGTTTGTAATTTTTTGTCTAAGTATTTCCCAGCGATAGTCTTCACCGTAAAAGCCTTTTTTAAAACTAAAGCTGTATCCTCCCTTCAATGCAAAATTTGTTGTAAGACGCACAGACCAGGCGATTACAATTATTGCGGCAATAAGATATCGGGGGCTTTTGTAATAGTCACCCATCCATACTAAAGCATAGACTCCGGGAAGAATAGACCACAGTCTGTCCACGTGTGAATAGTTTCTTGTTATTGCACCTGCAATAAAAGAGAAGAGTATTGCAGTTCCTAAAATAATCAGTGTAAGTTCAAATGAATTCAAAATTAATCTCCGGCAATAGTGGTTATACTTTCAATCGTATGTCTGGGTTGATTGAAAATTTTAAAAAACATCTATCACTTTTTGCAAATCATGACCACTTACAAATGGGAGCTAATTGCGCTGTAGGCTATTTTGACAGGTATATCGATTTATGAGGGGATCGGTCCGAGCCGATTTTTAGCCATGGCTCGGTC
>JAFGVO010000046.1 GCA_016937935.1 Deltaproteobacteria bacterium
AAAAGTGACATCGGACGTACTGCCAAAGAAATTTTCTTTGCCCGCGGTAACGGACCCGTTTTTTTTGTTGACAGACTTTTTTATAGAGGGGCGAGGACTTTGGGCGAGGACTTTGGGACTTTGCAGGATTCAAGGGCGCGGGAACCACGCCTCTAAAGGGGGAAACATTACGCTTCGGTTGTTTTTTTAGGTTTTTTTGTGCCGGTTGTTTTAGCTGCACTTTTTTTGGATTTTTCTTTTTTGGATTTCTTTATCTTTTTTTTGCCGGCATCTTTTGTTCTAACTTTTTTTGCACCTGTTTTGTCATCGGTTTTTACCCTGGATCTTTTTGCGGGCTTTTCTGATTTCTCAGGGGTATCCGATTTTTCAACTTTTGCAGTTCTGGCAGGTCTGTCTGTTTTTTCGGGTGTTTTGTCTTCTGTTTTTGTTCGGGCTCTTTTTGCCGGTGTTTTATCAGAGGTGGTTTTTGTTTTGTCAGCATCAAGTTTTTCAAGGTTTAACTGAACTCCCATTACCCAGGTTCTTTTTAGGAGTCTTCTTAAATCTCTTGGCATTCCTTTTGGAAGATCTACTGTGCTGTACTCTTCATGGATATAAATTTTGCCAATATTTTCACTGCCGATGTTGGCTTCGTTTGCAATTGCACCTACAAGATTGCCCGGTTTTACTCCGTGGACTTCTCCTACTTCTACTCTGAAGCGTTCCATGTTTTCATCCGGTAACTCTTCAACATTGCTTCTTCTGCCGGAGGAGCGACTGTTTCCTGCACCTCTGCCGCGTCCGTTTTCGCTGCTTCTGCGATTGTTTTCACCGGCTCTGCCCCGGCCGCTGCCTGATCTTTCTGTATCAAAGTCTCTGTCGTCTCTTCTGCCGCTGTTTTTTCCAAGTGTTGTCTCTTTTAATAAAAGGGGATTACTTTTGGTCAGTGCAAATATGGCTGCTGCAGCTGCATCAACAGGAGTTACATCAGTTTCGTCACAGTACTGAATTATCAGCTCTTTATAAAAATTGAGATCTCCGCTTTCCAGGGCTGCGGTAATTTTTGTTTTAAAAGTTTCAATGCGTCTTTCATTGATATCTTTAATTGTAGGCACAGAGATTTGAAGAATATCCTGTCTTGTTGTTTGAGTTATGTTTTTTAAAACATTTCTCTCTCTTGGAGATAAAAACAAAATAGATTCACCTGTTCGTCCCGCACGTCCTGTACGACCGACCCTGTGAACATATGTCTCAGCATCATTTGGAGAGTCAAAGTTAAATACGTGGCTTATTCTTTCAACATCAAGACCCCTTGCGGCAACGTCAGTTGCGACAATTATATCAAGACTGCCTTTTTTTAATCTGTTAACTGTGTGCTCCCGCAGATTTTGAGAGAGGTCACCGTTTAAGGCTGCTGCGGAGTAACCGGCGGCTACAAGTTTTTCGGCCACTTCTACAGTTGCGGTTTTTGTTTTTGTAAAAACCATTACTCCGTCAAAATCTTCTATTTCAAGCATTTTAATAAGGGCATCGGCTTTTTGAGCACCTGGAACAACGATAAACCGCTGGTTGATTGACTCTGCGGCTTCGGTTCTTGATTTTATGATAATCTCTTCGGGGTTGTTAAGGTGTTTTTGGGCAATGCGAAGTATGGGCCTTGGCATTGTGGCCGAAAAAAGTGCTGTCTGACGATTGGAGGGAGTCTGCTCGAGTATCCATTCTACATCATCAATAAAACCCATGCGAAGCATCTCATCGGCCTCATCGAGAACAATTGTTTTAATGTTGTCAATTTTAAGAGTGCCCCTGCGAATATGATCCATTATTCTTCCAGGGGTTCCAACGACAACCTGAACACCTCTTTTAAGATCCCTTAGCTGGGTGTCATAACTGGCACCGCCGTAGATTGGAAGAACTTTTAGACCTTTCATATATTTTGAATATTTAATAAATCCGCTGGCTCCCTGTATTGCAAGCTCCCTTGTGGGAGCGAGTACAAGAATCTGTACGAACCTGCTGTCCGGATCAATTTTTGAAAGTAACGGAAGAGCAAAGGCGGCAGTTTTACCTGTTCCTGTCTGGGCCTGAGCCATTATGTCACGATTTGCAAGCATGAACGGTATTGTCAGCTCCTGAATGGGAGTTGGATTTTCATAGCCTGATTCCTCAACTGCTTTTAAAACAGATTCGGACAGATTCAGGCTTGAAAAGCCCGATTGTTTAGAAGTCTCAATTTTAGTCACGATTTACCTTTACGAAAAAAAGCGGGCAGGAATTGTGAACCCCGGCCGGCGAGTAGAACCAGCCCCTCATACTTGATAAAAGTTTTTTTTACCAGCATAAAATTCAAGTTTTATGTTCAAAAGTCATTAAAAACAACACTTTTACCAGCAATACCAGCTAGTAAGGAGGATATTTTTTAAGGTCTTTTCGGGGCAGAATTTTATGATAGTTGTCTTTGCAAATAGGTTTAAATCACATTATGATAGCTTCCATGAATGAAATAATTACAAAATACCAGCCTGTTTCAGAAATTATCAAGGGTCAATTATTAAATGTAAATAATAAAAATGATTCTTATCCTTTCATACCTTTAAGAGCCCTTAAGAGGACAAAAATTATAGCAACCATCGGGCCGTCCTGCAATGATGCGAAAACTTTGAAAGCTATGATTCTGGAAGGAATGAATGTGGCTCGTTTTAATATGAGTCACGGGGATCATGAGAGCCACGAAAAAAATCTTCAGATAATCAGAACACTCAGTAAAGAGATGGATCGCCCGGTTGCTGTTCTTGCGGATCTTCAGGGGCCTAAAATACGAATAGGAAAATTGAAAGGTGATATTCCTGTTGAATGGCGGGCAGGGGATAAAACTGTCATTACTGTTGCAAAGTGCGAAGATGGTACAGCCGCAAGAGTTGGAACCTCATATAAAGGTCTGGCAGGTGATGTAAAACATGGAGATCGTATTTTAGTTGATGATGGAAGATTGAGACTGCGGGTTGAAAAAGTTGAAGGTGATGATGTCCACTGTCTGATTGTTGTGGGAGGGACTCTCCGCTCAAAAAAGGGGATAAATCTTCCGGGGGTTGAGGTAAGTGCCGGCGCTCTTTCATCAAAGGATAAATCTGATCTCTCCTGGGCAATCGAACATGATGTTGATTATATCGCACTGAGTTTTGTGAGATCCGCAAGAGATGTAAGAAATATGAGATCCAGGATTGCAGAGGCTGGAAGAAATATTCCCATTATCGCAAAAATTGAGAGAGTGGAGGCTGTGGAGCAGATAGATGAGATTATTGAGGCCTCTGACGGCATAATGGTTGCCCGGGGTGATCTTGGTATTGAGTTGTCCATTGAGCAGCTGCCGATTATTCAAAAAGATCTTATTTTGCAGGCCAGTAAAACGGGCAAGCTTGTGATAACCGCAACCCAGATGCTTGAGTCAATGATTGAAAATCCGATTCCCACTCGTGCTGAGGCCACTGATGTGGCAAACGCTGTTTTTGACGGAACCGATGCTGTT
>JAFGVO010000469.1 GCA_016937935.1 Deltaproteobacteria bacterium
AAGGTATAAATAATGTCCTCTCTTTTCAGCTTCTTGTAAAATCATATATGGATTTAATGGTTGCAGACTCCACAAAAGGTTTTACAACAGGAGGGACTGAAAATCTTGACAGTTCAACCCCATATCTTTTTATGAGTAATCACCGGGATATCTCACTTGACCCCGCATTTATTGATTATGCAATGTTTATGAATAACAGAGAAACTGTACGTATTGCAATTGGTGATAATCTGTTAAGCAAACCATATGCATCAGATCTTATGCGTATAAATAAAAGTTTTATAGTGAAAAGATCTGCAATCGGAAGGCAGATGCTCCTCGAATATAAAAAGCTTTCTTCATATATCAGAAAATCCATTGAAGAGGACAGACACTCAATATGGATAGCCCAAAGAGAGGGAAGGGCAAAGGACAGTCTTGACAGGACAGAGCCTGCGGTTATTAAGATGATATCTTTAAGTCGCAGAAATAAAGAGGAATCTCTTGGTGAATTTATTGAGAGTGTTCATCTTTTACCTGTTTCAATATCATATGAATGGGATCCCCTGGACAGTGCAAAGGCATTAGAGCAGTATCATAAAGATAATGATGGTGAGTATAAAAAGAATGATCATGAAGACCTCTCAAGTATCGGATTGGGTTATATCGGGCAAAAAGGGGCTGTAAATGTCCATTTTGGTAAACCGGTAACAGGGGAGTTTGAAAATCATGAACAGGTGGCTAAAGCAGTAGATAAGCAGGTAATAGGAAACTATATGCTTCATCCGTCCAACTTTATTGCTTATCACAGGATTACAGGAACATTGCCCGGGTTTAACTGTGGAGCAAAACATAAACCATTTAAGTTCGATGATTTTCCCGAAGAGGTTAAAGAGTTCGATAAAAGGTTGAACGACCAGCCCGAATATCTCCATAAATACATTCTTGATATTTATGCCAATCCTGTTGTTTCAAGACTTGCTCTTGATAAATAATTGAAATTTTTCTGCAAAAAAAAATAATTTAATATATACTGAAATAAGGAACCCGGCTTCTTTAAAAAAAGGATATGTTATGTTTAAGCAATTATTATCAATAATCGTGATGGTTTTTTCTGTTATTTTTTTAACTGACTGTTCATCGTCAGGCTCATCCCGTGGAACTGCCGGTGGTGATTCTGACACAAATTTGCAAAATGGCAGTGACTCGGAAAATAGCAGTGATTCTGATTACAATCCAGTTGACAGCAGTGATTCTTCTTTTGACAGTTCCGGTGACAGTTCCGGGGGGACTGATACAAACGAAACGGTATATATTCCAGACAATAGCGAAAATAATACTTTCAGACAGGATTATCTCTATTGTGAGTACAAAACAATCGAAGAGACCGATACCACTTTTAAAGGTGAGCTTACCATCGGCAATGCAAATGATGATTATGTGTGGAACGGGTACTCTTTTACTGTTTGGTCAGTTGATCTGAAAACTACTTCAGAAATTACTCTTGTTGGACTTGATGAATGGAATATTGTTAAGTATTCACAAGATGGGGACAAGCTGACAATAGATTTGGGGGATGATAAATATTTCCCGGATGAATTTCTAAATACTAAAGCTGCTGCGGCAAATCAGCCCTTTGCAACAAAGTCACTTGTAACACTTGTTGTAGAGGGAAATAAAAATGGACAGTATCCCTACCCGGTGAGATGCCAGCCAAATTATATAAGAGGAGATATTATTTATCCTGTTTATGAAGATTTGCCACACTCATGGTGGAAGGGAAGAACAGACCTTACTGCAGCTGATTTGATCGCTGATGAAAATGACTACTACAAAGAAGAAGTCAGTCCTCGTGATGAAGGTGTTTTTATCTATCACCCAAAACATAATACCCAGATAAATATCGGGCAGCCCCATGGAGTTGGACGAACTATTAATGGTTTTGATAATCTGTATATTCGCGTTCCCAATAAAATGATGGCAATGGGAATGGCTCTTAATTACGAATGGTTCAAGTTTAATCCAAATTATTTTTGCGCTCTTGGCACTAAAGAAAATTATGCCTGCGGTTTTGCGGCAATGGATGATCCCCAGGCCGGCAGCGGAGGTACAACTGTAAATATTCAGGGAGTGGATTATCACTGGTATATTGTGCTGCCTTCTACTGACGGTCCTTTTCAACAGGAGGAACCCAATTTTATTGGTGTTGCAAGGATATTTCCAGACTATTTTTCAAGTGAAAATGATTATGAAAAGTATGTTTATGTTTCTGATGCTCCCAATGATCCCCAATGGGCAAGTGCAGTTATAAACAGTGCACTAAGCAATGTTGCAACAAGAGAGACCTTGTGGGCTTTTCAAAGAGGGGAGTATGGCCGGATAGTTTTTGATGCAAAGGATCCCATGGCCGAATTAGGTGTAATTACTTTTACGTATAACAGAGGAATAGGTGCTTTTTGCGGCACAGGTGTAATGGGAAATCTTGATGCCTTTGTTGCATCTGATGATACAATTTCAGATTTTGGTCTCATCGGTTTTGCAGAACATGTTCCTTCTATTAAAGCTATTAC
>JAFGVO010000470.1 GCA_016937935.1 Deltaproteobacteria bacterium
ATTATCTCAATATTTTCGGCTCTTATTATTTATGCAATGGTTCTTTATAAACAAAATGTTGCAAAAATGCATCTCATTAACTTTGCATATGTCCCCCTCTCTTTAGGTGCTGCAGAGATTCAATCCACCCAGGGTATTTTTAACACTTTAACTGACAGCCTTGCTGAAAATGAGAGCCGTCAGATGACACTTGACTGGCTCAATGCCGCAAGAAAATATCGCCCTGTGACACTTACAAAACTAATCACAATAATAGATGAAACCCTTGTTAATTCTGAATATATACCTCCGGCTGAAGCAGATTTTTTAAAAGAACTAAAAAAACGTTTAAAAGACGTCAAGCGCAGATATCGCTTTAACGAAAATAAATTTGACGCCCTGTTTATTATAATAAAAATGGGAAAGACAGAAGAAATAAAACTTAAACTTGAAGCTCTGAAACGCTCAGAAAGACTTCTTAACAATGTTCTTATGGGCATTGGCACAGATGTCAGAAAACATATAATTACCGTATCATCCCAGGCAGTTGTTGATGGAAATACAACGACACTTCTCCTTGGAATAATGGGACTTCTATCTTTGGTAATTGCTTTTAGTATAACCCTCTCAACAAGAAAACTCCTCACGCCATTAAAGAAACTGCATATTGGTGTTTCAAAAGTAGCCACAGGAAATTTTGAATCAATTGATCTGATTAAAAAGAATAATGAAATTGGTGCACTGGCTTCAAATTTCAATCATATGATTCAGGCTCTCATATTAAGAGATAACCAGCTTCTTTCAACTGAACGCCTTGCTACCGCAGGTAAAATTGCTGCTCAGGTTACACATGAAATCAGAAATCCGCTTTCATCCCTCGGCCTTAATGCGGAACTGCTTCTTGATGAAATGGAATCTCTTAATGCATCAAAAGAGGCTGAACAGCTTTTAAAGGCAATGCAAGATGAAATCGATCGTTTAACAAGAATAACTGAGGCATATCTGCTTTTTGCAAGAATGCCTTCACCACAGAAAAAAGAAAATTCAATTAATCAGATTATTGAAGAGACCTTTGAATTTTCAGCATCACAAATTGCAGACGCGGGCTCAAAATACACCCTTGACCTGAAAGCTGATAATAATATAGTTCTTTGTGACAGGGAGCAAATCAGACAGGTACTTGTAAATCTCATTCAAAATTCTCTTCAGGCAATGGGTAATGACGGTGAAATTATTATTCAGACAAAAATCCGGAATGACTCATTGGAAATTATTTTTAGTGATAATGGCGGAGGAATCCCGACTGAGATGATTAGAGGAATCTTTGACCCGTTTTTTACAACTAAAAGCACAGGCACCGGACTTGGTCTTTCAATGGTAAAACAGATTGTTACCGCCCATAATGGGAAAATTGAATACCTGCAAAATATCACAAATGGTGCTACATTTAAAATCACATTACCAATTATCATAAATATGAATTGAAAGGATGACACATTGACTAGAATTAATAACGAAACAGGCAGACAGGTAATAATAACACCGAACTTTTTAAAACACCCGGAAGGTTCTGTTTTAATTGAAACCGGAGATACTAAAGTTATCTGTACAGCATCAGTGCAAAACAGGGTCAGTGACTGGTTGAGGGGAAAAGGCAAGGGATGGATTACAGCAGAATATGCAATGCTCCCAAGGGCTAACGAATCAAGAAACAACAGAGAGGGACAGTTTGGAAAATGGCCTTCAAGCCGTTCACAGGAAATTCAGAGACTTATTGCCCGCACTCTCAGAGCATCAATATGGGCCGCACGACTTGGGGAAATTACAATTACAATTGATTGTGACGTGATTCAGGCAGATGGGGGAACTAGAACAGCATCTATTACAGGTGGCTGGGTGGCGCTTGCCCTGGCTCTTGAAAAACTCCAGGCTGAAGGCAGAATAAAAAAACAGCCCATGAAAAGACAGGTTGCGGCAATAAGTACGGGTATCGTAAAAGGAGAAGTACTGCTTGATTTAGAATATACTGAAGACTCCAATGCTGATGTTGATCTCAATATTGCAGCTGACGAAAACGGCAATATTATTGAACTTCAGGCAACTGGAGAAAAAAATGTATTTAAACCTGCTGAGCTTTTTGCAATGACCGAACTTGGTCTAAAGGGAATTTCTTCACTCCATGAAATTCAGAAACTTACTCTTGAATCAGTTGGTATTTCCATGGGATCACTTCTTCAGAGTCCAGAGGATCTTTAATGTCCCTTCCATTAATTCTTGCAACTAAAAACAAGGGTAAAACTGACGAACTTAAACTCCTTTTACAAAATCTGGATTTTAATATTAAGAGTCTTCATGATCTCAACACAGAGATTGAAATTGTTGAAGACAAGGATACCTTTGAGGGAAACGCAATTAAAAAGGCCGAGGCTCTGTGTGAAATAACAGGCTCCCCTGCTCTGTCAGATGATTCAGGACTATGTGTTGATGCGCTTGACGGCAGGCCCGGTGTTTATTCTGCAAGATATGGCAAAGATAACTTTACAGATAAAGATCGCTGTCTCTATTTACTTGAAGAACTTAAAGATGTTCCGGACTTTAAACGAACAGCACATTTTCAATGTGCATTGGCGTTTAAGATACCATCATCAGAGTGCACGATTTTTAAAGGGACGGTTTATGGCAAAATAAGTATGGCGCCAGTTGGCAGCAAGGGCTTTGGGTATGACCCGGTGTTTATTCCTGACGGTTATGACGTAAGCATGGCAGAGCTTGGAATGGATATTAAAAACAAAATCAGCCACAGGGCTGTTGCTCTTAATAAATTTTATAAATGGGTTAAAGAAAATTATGTTGAACTTAACAAACAGGTAAAAAGATGAATATACAAGAGAGTACCAAACCAAGAAACAGTGTCAAAAAAAGTGATACTTGGGATTTAGAGAAAATTTACAAATCAGAAAAACTTTGGGAAAATGATTTCAAACAAATCCAAGAGATGATCAAAGGTTACAAAGAGTTTATCAACAAACTTGGTACTGATGCAGAAACATTAAAAAAGTGTCTTGATTTTGATACAGAATTAAACAGGAAATTCGAGAAACTGGGATCCTATGCATTTCTTACCCACTCTCAGGATGTTATCTCGACAAACGGTCAAAACATGGTTTCAAGATATCATACTCTAGGGGCAAATGCAGTAGAGGCTTCAAGTTTTATAACTCCTGAGATCCTTGCGATTCCTAAAAAGAGATTTGAGACACTACAAAATGATCCTCTTCTTAAAAAATATAAGAGAGTTTTAGATAGAATTATCCGCTCTAAAAAATACGTTTTAAATAAAAACGAAGAACGTCTTCTGGCTCTTCAATCTGAAGTTGCAAACAGCTCTTCAACAATTTTCAGACAGATAAATGACGGAGATCTTAAATTTGGATCTGTAAAAACAGGTGATGGAAACATTGATCTCTCCCACAGCACATGGGGACTTTTTTTAGAAAACCCGGATAGAAACATTCGCAAAAAAGCTTTTGAAAAAATGTTTTTAAAATACGGTGAATTTGAAAACAGCTTTGCCTCCATTTATAACTCTTCTATTAAACAGAATGTGTTCATGGCAAAAGCCAGAAATTACAACAGCGCAATTGAACGTTCACTTTTTAAAGACAATGTGCCCCTTAAGGTTTACGAGCAACTCATAGAAACCGTTAAAGATAATATCAAAATAAATCACCGCTATTTAAACCTTGTAAAAAAGAGTTTAAAAATTAAAGAGCTCCATTTTTATGATACGTATGTTCCCCTTGTTCCGTCAGTAAACTGGAAGATGACCTATGACAAAGCTGTAAAAACAATCATAGGGGCCGTTGCCCCTCTAGGTATTGATTACACTAAAAAACTTGAACCAGGCCTTACAACAAAAAGATGGGTGGACAGATACGAAAACCAGGGCAAAAGAAGCGGTGCATTCTCATCAGGAGGATATGATACCCCCCCCTATATTATGATGAATTATAAAGAGGAGTCACTTCAGGGAATTTACACCCTGGCCCACGAGGCAGGACACTCAATGCACACAATGCTGAGCGCTGCAAATCAGGATTTTGTTGATTATGATTATCCAATTTTTGTAGCAGAAGTAGCTTCAACTTTTAATGAGCAGCTTTTAACAAAGCATCTGTTATCAACAGTAAAAGATAAAAACATGAAAGCCTATCTTATTGACAGAGAGATAAACCAGATAAGAAACACTTTAATAAGACAGACCATGTTTGCAGAATTTGAAAAGGTATCCCATGAAATAGTTGAAAAAGGCGAACCCTTAACCAAAGACAGACTAAAACAGGAGTACAAAAAACTTCTAGAGGTTTACTTTGGAGAAAACTTCAAAATAGATGAATCCCTAACAATGGAATGGGCAAGAATCCCCCACTTCTACAGTGCCTTTTATGTCTACAAATACGCAACAGGCCTGACTGCGGCAATCGCCCTAAGCGAAAAAGTACTGAAAAAAGAAAAAGATGCTCAAAAAAGATATTTAAACTTCTTAAAATCAGGAGCATCAAAATTCCCTCTGGACCTACTAAAAGACGCAGGCATAGACCTGACAGACAGACAACCAGTAAGCACAGTAATGGCAAGAATGGACACCCTGATAACAGAACTGGAATCACTACTGTAATAAAATTGAGTAGTTTTATTCACCTCATTTTTTTACGATTCCTGCCTGTTAATCCGCCCCCGCCTGTGTCCTCCCCAAGTTGACAATGGTTGTTGGGGAGGATTTTTTATTGCTGCATTTAATATATTATAAATTTATTTTGAAAATTGAACAGTATTATAATTTTTCAATCTGTTCTTTGGTAAGGCCGGTATATTTTGAAATTGTTTCA
>JAFGVO010000471.1 GCA_016937935.1 Deltaproteobacteria bacterium
AGTTTATATAACAGAGGAGCAGGATGAGGGTTTAAAGGAGTTAAGCCGGAGAACACGTGTTCCTGTTTCAGAATATATCCGTGAAGGGATTGACTCTGTTCTTAATCAATACAGCAATATTCTTCCTGGGCAGCTGCCGCTTATCTCAGGAAGCAGGCCATCTAACACTTCAGGTCAAAGATAATCGGATTGGACAACCAATAAATGACAAATTCATCAAAAATAATGCTGGCTCCGTCAATTTTATCATCGGATTTCGGCAATCTTGCAGCTGAAATAAAGGCTGTGGAAAACGCCGGGGCTGATCTCATTCACGTTGATGTTATGGACGGGGTTTTTGTTCCAAATATTACAATAGGTCAGGGAATCGTAAAAGCCGCTAAAAGAGCCACTGAGCTTCCTCTCGATGTTCACCTTATGATTGTTAATCCTGATGCTCATTTAAAAACTTTTGCAGAGGCAGGAGCTGATATTATTACTGTTCATGCAGAAGCTGCCGTTCACCTTCACAGAACTCTGCAGACAATTAAAAGTCTGGGCAAAAAGGCCGGAGTTTCTTTTAATCCCGCAACTCCACTTGAAGCTATTGAGCCTGTTCTTGATCTTCTTGATATGGTGCTGATAATGTCTGTTAATCCGGGCTTTGGCGGGCAAAAATTTATCACATCATCAATCAGGAGAATTGAGCTTGTAAAAAATTTAATTGATAAAAGCGCCTTTAACATTGATATTGAGGTTGACGGGGGAATTACAAAAGAGACCTCACCCCTTGTAAAAAATGCGGGTGCAAATATTCTTGTGGCAGGCAGTGCGGTTTACAATACTGATGATTATGAAAAAGCAATAAGAGAAATTAGAAACGCATAAATTCATTTAAAACTAATTATCAATTTGGGGGGCAAATGCTGGTAATAATAAGCGATATTCATCTAACTGACGGAACTTCAGGACAGACGGTAAAAGCGGGAGCTTTCAGGGTTTTTCGGGATAACCTTTTAAGAGTTGTACACAATGCTTCAGAAAATAATGGAGAAATTAATCCCCCAAAGAGTGTGGAGATTCTGCTCTTAGGTGATATTTTTGATATTATAAGAAGTGATACCTGGGAGCAGAGTTCTGTAAAACCCTGGAGTGACAACAGCTCGCCACAGTTTTTAAAGTGTGTTGATAAGATTGTTTCCACTATTATTTCCCACAATTCAAGGTCGTTAAAATATTTATCAGATCTGTCTAAAGAGGGTATAAAAGTTAAAGTTGATGATGCTCAAAGCATAATTATTCCAGTAAATATTCACTATATGGCGGGTAATCACGACTGGTTTTTTCATCTTCCTTCAGGCACCCTTGCAAATGAAATCAGGAGAAAAACTGTTGAAGCTGCGGGATTGTCAAATGATCCCGGTCTCCCCTTTGCCCATAAGCAGCATGAGGGGGATGAAACTTTAAAAAAGGTTCTTAAGGAACACAGGGTTTATGCCCAGCACGGGGACATTTATGACTCGTTTAATTATGATAAAAATTCAGGAAGAAACTCTTCATCACTTGGTGATGCAATAGTTGTTGAGCTTTTAAACGGATTTCCCGCAAAAGTAAGACAAACGCTTAATCTTAAAACAGATGATCTCCTGGCAGAAGCTTTGAAAGAGCTTGATAATGTTAGACCTTTAACTGATATTCCCAACTGGCTCTCCTCTTCCCTTAAGCTCTATGCCTCAGAAGAACAGGAAAAAGAGGTGTTAAAAATATGGGATGAGCAGGTTGATTTATTTTTAAAAACTGACTTTGTTCGCTCCTTTGACATACCCTGGCACATCGACGATGAGGATATTTTAGAGCTTGTACTAAAGGCTTCAAAGTGGCTAAACCCGGCCACTTTAGGAAAACTTACAAATTTTTTTAAAAATTACGACAAAAGCTACTCTTCTTATGCTTTAAATGAGAGTTCCCTTTTAATGGATGACTGTGACTATATTGTTTACGGACATACACATACGCCTGAAATGACTCCCCTGTTAACTGTAGTTGAAGACAGTATCAAAAAGGACAAGATTTATTTTAATACCGGAACCTTTAGAGTGATTCATAAAAAGACAATTAAAAAAGAGAGTATTCCAACGTATGTAAGCTACAAGGCCATGCATTTTGTTGTAATTTATAAGCCCCACGAAAGAAAGGGGCGCCCCTTCGAAACCTGGACAGGTTATCTTGGTTAATCACTTTTTTATTAATTGAAACTGGAGAGTTTAATTTATTGTAAAGCCGGTGGTACAGTTAGTAAGAGGGCCTGCAAGTCCCCCCCAGCCTGGATTATCAGTTCCAAAAAACTCTGCATCTGTAGGGCCCTGACCAATTGAAATTACCTTGCCGGTATTGATATTCATTTCAAATAATTCAGCACTTTTCGATAGTAGATATACTCTGGCTTTATCATCTGTAAAAAGATCCCCGCCAAGAACGTGAATTCCCCAGTCTCCTCCGGTTGAACTCAATGTACCTGTACCTGTCTCGTAGTTAAAGTCGTAAATATCTCCAGTATCAATAGCAAGGCCCGGGTTGTCAGTAATGTTACCATCTTTATCAATACCTGGAGCCATATCGTCAATATCTGCAACTGAAGCACTGCTTAAATCACTTATTATTTTAAAAGTAAAATCACCCTGCAAAACATTACCTGTAAAACGAAGAAGCCTGTTTCCATCTGCACTTCCATTATCAACACCTGTATCCATGGCGTAGATTCGTCCATCACAGTCAGTGTATAATCCTTCAAGCATGATGTCATTATCCTGTTCGTCCTTCATTATTCCAATCTCTGTTAAAACTGCTTCAGATCCGTCACGGGGAGGATTTTTTATATGATAAAAATAGGTTTTGTTATCAGCAGAAGATAATCTGGCCATTAAAAGTGAACCGTCATCAAGCATTGTTATACAGTTTTGACCTGCAGGAATTTCCATGCTGAGATTGCTGTTCATTATTTCCACAACAGAACCGTCAGCTTTATCTATACTTATGTAAACAAGCAGTGTTCCAGAGCTGTAAAAGAGTTCTGAGTACTGAGGCACCTGATTGGGATTGGTATTACCTTTTTCATCAATTTTACCATTGCAGTTGTTATCAATTTTATCATCTGCAATTTCATCTGCATCAGGATTTATATCAGGGTTATTGTCATCACAATCTGCAGGTGCAAACCAGCCGTCATTGTCACCATCCCCGGCAATAACAGAATCAGTTTCTCCATTGCCTGTGTCAGAATCATTAGTATCTGTTGTGTCTGAATTGTCAGTATCAGTGCTGTTATTTTCTGAGTCAGTGGTATTTGAGCCGTTTTTAGCCAGATCGTCCGTACAGGATAAAAATAAAATTGCCATAAGCAATGTAAGTATCAGTTTCAAATTAATTTTCATTTTTGAGCTCCTTGTTATCATTTTAACATCACCGGTAAATGCCGGTAGAATATTAGTGTTCTATAAATACTTAAATTACGGAATATATTTTTGAATAATCTTTTTCTGTTCATCAGTTATAGCTTCCCAGGGCCAGAAAATGATTCCTGCTGATGGAGTTTTTAATGCATTAACAATATTTTGTTCAAACTCCTGTGGTGAAATATCCCCTGAGTTGTACATCGGTTCAGCTTCGATTGCGGGTACAATATTAATATCACTTTTAAGTTGTCTCTGCATATCTGTAACAACGCTATTAATCCATAAAGGGGTGTTTCTGGTCATTTTTGCGTATGTCATTGGTGATATCATGTCTGCAATTTTAGAAATTTCTCCAATATCCTGGCCTGCAATACGCTTTAATCCGTTATTAAAATCGTTCTCTCTCCAGGGAACAATATGAACATTTACTGAAATTTTGGGGTTTACTTTTTTAACAGCAGCTACTGTATCTTTAATTGTTGCTGTAATAGTTGCACATTTAAAATCTATCCACTCATTTAGATAATTTTTATGAATAAATTCTGCACTTTTAACCGGATCGTTTATATCTTTAAGCTTAACACCTGAAAAATTTTCAAAACTTTTAAGACTATGCTTTGTAAAACAAGCGTCTGGAATTGTCGCAGGATCGGTATCTTTAAATATAAGCTCCCAAAACAGAAAATATCTTATAAAATCCAGACTGATTCCATCAGGATTAAACTCAACAACCTGAGAGACTATTCTTTCAATTGTCTTTTTTTTGTACTCTTCATTTGACGGATCGGCCATCTCAAGCCAGTTGTACCACTCTTCCCATCCTTCCTGTAAAACAGGTTTAGCGATCTTTCCATTATCAAGAATAGAGAGGTATTGAGGAGTTTTTGCTGCAAGCTCATTACTATCCCAGAAAAAAAACTGGGCTATCAGCCAGGTTTTAATTCGTGTTTTTTTAATCTCTTCTCTGAAAATGTTGTTTTCAAAAAGGTCATCTTTTACAAATGCATCTGTAATTTTAAAATTTCGCCACTCCTCAACCATTTTTTTAATATCTTCTGGAGGTTCTAAAACTTTAGCAGCAAAGATAATTTGATTTTTTTGAGAATCCATCCGGGTTCTTTCTCCTTTAGTGACTATTCTAAAACACCCTGCCAAAGTTAAAAGAGTTAAAATATAAAACAAAGTAAATTTTTTTTTATGCTTAAACATGATTAGTTTATCTAAAAAAGAAATAGTATGCAGAGGTGGCGCCTGTTGCAATTATAAGAATATTCATTAGAGAGCCGATTTTAAAAAAGTCAGAATATTTATAACCGCCAGGACCATACACAATAAGATTTGTCTGGTATCCAAGGGGAGTTGCAAAAGAGGCAGCAGCAGCTAAAGCAATACACATTTCAAATGCTCTCATCTGGGGTGAATCCATTGAGTAGGAGAGCTGGGAGGCAGTTGCCACAGCTACCGGGAAAAACATTGCAGCAGATGCCTGATTTGTAACTAGTTCAGCAAAAATATTTGTTATAACCATAAGCGCGGCAAGAACTGCGATAGGCCCCATAAAATTTACGCTGTCGATTATCAGTGAAGCGGCAAGGTTGGCAAGCCCGGTATTTTGAACAGCTTTGCCAATACCAAGGGCTGAGGCAATAATAATTATTACTGACAGGTTGATAGATCTTTTTGCACTTCCGGCGGTCAATACTTTTCCAAGAATAAGAACAGCAGCAGCAGCAAATGCAGCAGCAACCATAGGAATAATACCAAGAGCAGGTAGAATAATCATAACTGCCACAACAACTGCAGTGAAGTTAAACTTTTCATGGTTTACAGGTGTTATGTCTGCAACCTTTGAAACAAGGTAGAAGTGTGTTGAATTGTACCATCTTTTTGTAAAAGATTTTGGAGCCTCCAGCATAAGAACATCACCGGGTTTTAAAATAATATCACCGATTTTAGAGGATATTAAAGAGCCTGATCTATGAACAGCAATTACCACTGCATTGTAGGTATTTCTAAATCCGGCCTCTCTGATTCCAAGGCCTACAAGGGGAGAACCCTGAGCAACAACAACTTCAAATAGTCTCATGGCCCTGGAATCTTTTTTGTAATCATTAAAAAGTTCTGCCTGTTCTGCAGGAATAAGACCTTTGATTTTTTTTAGATCTACAATGGTTGAAACAAGTCCTGTAAACTGAAGCCTGTCTCCTGCTTCCAAAATCTGTCTTCTGCCTGTTAGTCGAACAATTTTTTCATTTTTACCCTGTCTTACAATATGAACAAGATATAGACCTTTCAAGCCTCTTAACCCCGCCTGAACAATTGTTTTTCCAACCAGGGGAGAGTCACTCGTTACAATCATATCTATTAGATATTTGCGAGATTCTCCTTCAATCTGGTGAGAGGCATCTTCTCTGTCAGGCAGAAGATGTCCAGCTGTAAAAATCAGAAAAACGACTCCTGCAACAGCAGCGGGAAGTCCAATAGCTGTAATTTCAAACATCCCCATTGGTTTGCTGCCTGCATCAACCATAAGACCGCTAACCACCAGATTTGTTGAGGTACCAACAAGAGTTGTCATTCCTCCAAGTATTGAGGCATAGGAGAGGGGGATAAGGAGTTTTGACAAAGAGATTTTATTTTTATGTGCAAATGAACGAATGGGATCAATAAACATTAACACCACTGGTGTGTTGTTTAAAAAGGCGGAAATAGCAGTAATTGGAAGAATCATTCTTGCATATATTCCAATTTTACTTTTTGGATTTCCCAGTAGTGTTCTCGCAATACCTGTAATACCACCTGTCTCCTGAATAGCCTGGGCCACAATAAAAAGTGCTGCAATTGCAAGGAGACCGTGATTATTAAAACCGTTAAGTGCATCTTTTACATTTACAATTTGTGCAAGAATTAAAATTACAAGAGCGGAAGGCAGGGCCACATCAGGAGTAAGCCACTCTTTTACAAGTGATACCACCATAATTATAATTACAGTAAGGGTGAACCATATTTGCCAGTTATTCCAATTTAATAATTCTTCTGTCATATTTTTTAAAAACCAAGCCTGTGAATTTTTTATTAATTATCTGCCTGTAAAATTTTTATAAAACATTTTGTTTACTATCACAATTAACTTATTTATTATCCACAACAGGCGAACTATAAAGAACTTGATAATTCTCTTTTATAGGTACTTAAAGTTATCCATTCAATGATTGAAAAATAATGCATGAAAAAAATATTCCTTCAGTAAAGATGTCTTCAAAAAGGTTCCAGTTGACTTTTGACAATATGCATCTTTTTCAGATGGTAAGATCACCTGTTATCATTTTTCAGGATTACGTTTTATTATATGCAAATCCCGCATTTATCGGGTCGTTTGATACTTCTGATGATAATTTCAATGCAAAACCTGTTAAAGAGCTCTTTAATGAACGAGGGTATATTCAAATTAAAAACTGGCTTGATAAAAATGAATTTAAAGCCGGCATCAACCTCCTTGCTGATATTCAGATAACCGCTGATGGCAGAAAATTCAGATGGTTTAACGGCAATTTTGTTATGTCATTATGGGATGGTCAGCCTGTTATTGCCTGTTATCTGCTTGATATTGAAGAGAAGAAGAGAAATATTGCAGTTGAACAGCAGTTAAGACAGGCTCAGAAGATGGAATCAATTGGTCGACTGGCCGGGGGTATTGCACATGATATGAATAATACACTTGGTGCCATACTTGGATTTGCATCTGTTCTTCAATCTGAAACTAAAGAGGACACTCCTTCATATCAGGATATTGAACAGATTATTCTCGCAAGTAACAGAGGCAAAGATCTCATGCTTAATCTTATGGGCTTTGCAAGACGGGGTAAATATAGAAGAGAGTATTTTTCACTTTCAGGTATTATAGAAGAAGTTATAACCCTTCTAAAAAGATCAATTTCAAAAAAAATCAAGATTTCTTCAAAAGTTCCGGATTTTCCAATTGATGTTCATGGGGATCCGACTCAGATACATCATGCAATAATGAATATTTGTATTAATTCGGTGGATTCAATTGAAGGAAAAGGGGCAGTTTACATTGAGCTGTCCAGTGAGACTTATAGTGAAAACAAAGCTGTCACCTCCGGATTTGATGATATTGAAACTGGTGAGTATGCGGTTGTTACAGTAAAAGATACTGGATGCGGAATGGAATTGGACACTGTTCAAAAGGTATTTGAACCATTTTTTACAACAAAGCCTCTTGGGCAGGGATCAGGTTTAGGGCTTCCTATGGTTTATGGTACTGTGAAAAATCACGGTGGCGCAGTGATGATTGAGAGTTTAAAAGGTATTGGCACTGTTGTAACAATACTTCTTCCTGTGGCAGAAACAGTTAACGAAACTACACCTTCACTTACACCTAGAAAAACCCCTTCTGATGTTCCTAAGCCAACAATTTTACTTGTTGATGACGAAGAGATGATTAGGTTCGCAACTAAAAGAGTACTTGAAAAAATTGGATATAAAGTTATTCCGGCATCTGACGGAAAAGAGGCTATAAGAATTTTTGCCACACAGAAAAATCAGATTTCTGCAATTATTCTTGATTTAATGATGCCTGTTATGGATGGTGAGGAGACATATTCAAAAATCAGAGATATATCTGATGAAGTTCCGGTGCTCATTTCATCTGGATTTGCAAAAGAGGATAAAGCCGAAAAATTATTAAATGCGGGTGCTGACGGGTTTATTCAAAAACCATATGATATGAAGACTCTTAAAGAGACACTTAGAAAAATACTTGATTACTGATTGTTCTGAAGCTTAACGGCAAGATTGTAGATTTTTCTTTTTTTTATTCCGGAAAATTCACTTATTGAGACAGAAATATCTTTTGCACTTCTATTATTATTCAGTTCTTTTAATACAATTGATTCAAGCTCTTCATCAGTAATAACGGGGTTTTCAGGATCCTGGCTACCTTCAATTGCAATTACTATTTCACCTTTAACATCGTGTTGAAAATATTTTGCAAGCTCTTCAAAGGTTCCTATTTTTATCTCTTCATAAAGTTTTGAAATCTCTCTTGCAACCATAACTTTTCTTGAATCACTGCAATAGTCAATAAAATCGGTCAATGTACTGTTTAGCCTGTGAGGGGATTCATAAATTATTACGAGGGAGCGATCTTCTGCAATTGATTGGAGGCGTTCTTTACGCTCTCTTCCTTTTCTTGGTAAAAATCCTAAAAACCTCACCCCTTCACCTTTTAATGGACTTACTGAAATTGTGGCACTTAAGGCTGAAGGTCCGGGAACCGGGGTAACTTTTATTCCTGCATTATGTGCAGCTTCAAGAAGTTCAAATCCCGGATCAGATATTGATGGA
>JAFGVO010000047.1 GCA_016937935.1 Deltaproteobacteria bacterium
AGAAATACTGGTAAACAGACAGGACATAGTCATGTGAAACAGCAGTTAGGTTTCACATGACCCGTTTCAAAGTGAATTGCTAATCATCTTTATTCACACATTCGCCTCGGATGTTGCCCCGTTGGGGCATTGGTTTGTAAAAACTAATTGGGATTATTTATCTATTTTGGGAAGGCGTCTGTTATTGTGAAGTCTACCCAGAAGTAGGCTTTCATTCTTTCGCCGAAGGTGTTTTTCAGGTCTGTTCCTATATATTCGGGGGGATTAGTTAATGTATCCCACCAGAATTTATCTTTGTCGTATCCAACCTGATAACCGATGTCCGCTGTTCCCATGTCGTATGACCACTGTTGAAAATTACTTTTCAGGGTGGCGTAATCGCTAACATTTTGTGAGTCCGAGACGTAGATGATTCCATCCATGGGGGAGGGCATATAGTTTGACAGCCAGTGTTTTAATACTAGAGAATATTTTGGGTTGTAACTTTTTATTTTAGAAAGCCAGCTTGATGCATCAGCGTCTGAGACCTCTGTGCCCCCGTCTTCTGAGGTTGTGCTGTACCATTCCGCATCAACGGCAAAGCCTGCTACACAGGGGTGGTGGCTATACCTGTCGAGAATTGCATCGATGAGTTTACCCACATCAGCCATGCCGGGTTCTACCTGTATCCACAATTTATATCCCAGGGAATCAAAGTGTGTAAGGGCGGCTTCATTTTCATCACACTCCTGAAAAATTGCATTTTCAATAAAGGAACTGTCATTAGGAAAATTCAGCATGCATGTTCCGGGATTTTCATTTGTGTCAATTTCTCCCACAATCCACAGGGCGCTTGGGCGTCCATCTGTAAAGTAGTTTGACATTGTTGTTCCAACCCCGCCAAGATAGCTGTAGTCATTATATGTAATGCCTTTTTCTGCCAGGCCGTAAGACGATGCTCTAAAACCGGCGGCGATATTAAAGTCTTCAGCACCTTCAGTTGTTCCGTTGCCTAGTGTCGGGTCTGCATCTGTGGCGCCAAAAAACGCAATGTCATCTACTGCAAAGTCAACTGTAACATTGGCATCAGTCATAAACATTACCGCAACAGCATTTGCAAGGTTGAAATTAACTTCTGTCCCCCAGCCTTCGTCCTGACTTAAGTTGCTGAATTTAAAAGCATATTGCGTCCATTCACTATTCAGCTTGATAGTCCTTCCATAATGGTTGTCACAATCACTTGCGCAGGTTCCTTCATCTTCTGTTGCTAGAGTCTCTTTTGTTGCAATCACAACTCTTATTGAATGGCTCCCTTTTGCCCAAAAAGTTATCCCGTCAAATTTTGATAAATCATAGGCATTACGACCTGATGAAGGAGCTTCTGGACATGTTGAATCTCCTGCGTTGGAGAGATCAAATCCCATTCCCGCACCCCAGTCTGAAAATCCTGAACCCGAGAGAGCTGCCGCAAAACCACTGTCGTGACCGGAGTTTCCAGGAACAAAATCACCTGACGGATTGAGGGTTGAACCTGCAGACTCGTCACTAAAAGTGTACCATGCACCCCATCTTCCTCCTCTGTGCATAATGCTTCCGTCTCCGTCTTCAAGTGTATCAATCATTGATAGTTGAGAAAGATCAGCTCCTGCATCAATGTTTGCAGTCTGGTCAACATCAGAGTCACTGTCCGAATCACTGTCACTGTCTGTATCAGTGTCAGTATCACCTCCTGGCGGGGAAACATAATTTGAATCACTGCTGCCTGAAGTGCAGGATGCCCAGGTAAACAGGCTCAGAATAAGTAATAAACCAAAATAATTTTTCATAAGCACACTCCTTTTTTGTACATTTCTAATCATTTCCATGTACATTTTATCACTATTGTGCGCAAAAATTCCAGATAATTTTAATAAAAGATATAAAAATAAAATTTTAATTATGGTGTTAACAGAAATTCGTTAAGGGCATTTAATGTCTTGGTTGTCTGTTCTTCCAAGGGGGAGTGTCCGCATTTTTCAATCATTTTGATTGTTGAAGTTCTTATGAGCTTTTTAGTCTCGTATGCAACATTTTTTGGGATAAGCCGGTCATTTGCACCCCATATTATTAATGTATCTGCAGTTATGCTGGAAAGTGAGTTGACAATTTCTGTCTGTTTTGCGGTGTTTCTTATTGCCAGAAGGGTTAGCTGTCTGTGTTTGTTAAAATCTTCATAAAAACTTTTGACCCTTTGTGTATTTATTTTATCAGAATCATAAAAAACATCATTTTTAAAGTAACTGAAGAAGAGTTTTTCGTTATAGAAAAATTTAAAAATTAAATATCCAAGTATGGGAATTTGGGGAAGTTTGCCTTTTAAAGGCGGTGCGAAATACCCGGTTAAAGAATCGAGAAGGATTAATTTTTGAACTCTGTTTTTAAGCTTTGACCCTGTGAATGCGGCTATTCCTCCGCCCATGGAGTGTCCAATAATATTAATTTGGGAAAGTTCCATTTTATCAATGATCACTTCAATTATATCAGCGTATGAGTTCCAGTTTGGAATGAAATCTTTTGACGGAACAGAGCGGCCGTGTCCCGGAAGGTCAACAGTTATAACTCTGCTGTTTTGTGGTGGGTTATCCAATAAAGGCTCAAAAGATCTGCCTGACGAAAGAACACCGTGAATTGCAAGAAGAGGAACGCCTTCTCCTTTTTCCTCAATGTAAATTTCTCCATAATCTGTATTTATAGTATATGATTTCATTTTGTTAATTTAAGCATGTATAAAGGTGCAGACAACTTAATTATTGGAAATTAATTGTAAATTTGTGTTGTAATGCAAAATTTAATTCATAAACTCCAATTGTTATGAAGTCATTAAAAATTGAAATAAATGATGAAAATGAAAGTATTGAATTTGCCAAAAAGGTTGGGGCTCTTTTAAGCCCTGGTGATGTTGTAGGGTTAAAAGGTGATTTGGGGGCGGGTAAAACTTTTATTTGCAGAGAAATTTCTAAAGCTCTTGGTGTTCCTGATTCTCAGCAGGTCCACAGTCCTACTTTTAATATAATAAATGAATATGCCGGTGGCAGACTGCCTGTTTATCATATGGATTTTTACAGGCTGGGTGATGTGGATGAACTTTATGAACTCGGCATATGGGAGTATTACGAAGGAAGCGGAGTAACTCTGGTTGAATGGTTTGATAAGTTTGATGATCTGTGGCCTGAAGAAGCTTTGATTATTTCAATTGAACTCAAAGACAATTCAATGAGGACAATAACTCTTGAGGGCAGGGGAAGGGCAGAAGAGTTAATACTGAAACTTGCAGATTAAAAAGTAATTAACTTGCTCTTATAATTTGAGTCAATTATTAATATAAAATTGTTTATGACATAAATATGAACTATAATGATTATTTGTTAATTTTAGGGGTTTAATACAGGAGAAATACCAGATGAAGCGCGCAGATTTGGATTGGGGAAACATAGGGTTTGGTTTTAAGCAAACAGATTATAATATTAGATATGCTTATAAAGATGGCAAATGGGATAAAGGCGTACTCAGTACAGATCAGTTTATACCTTTACACATGGCTGCAACCTCTCTTCATTATGGACAGGAAGCATTTGAAGGCTTAAAGGCATATGAACAAAAAGATGGTTCGGTTGCTGTTTTTAGAGATGTTGAAAATGCCAGAAGACTAAAAAGAACCTGTGAAAAGATATTTATGCCCGTTGTTCCCGAAGCAATGTTTATGGAAGCAATTGACAGAGTTGTTGATGCAAACAGAAAATTTATTCCTCCATATGGTACAGGGGCAACACTCTATATTCGTCCCCTTGTTATCGGAACCGGTGCAAAAGTCGGAGTAAGTCCTTCTGACGAATATCTCTTTATTGTTTTTGTTACACCGGTTGGTCCATATTTTAAAAGCGGATTTAAACCTCTGACTCTTATTGTTGAAGAGGAGTTTGACAGAGCTTCCCCTGGTGGTGTTGGTGATATTAAGGTTGGGGGAAACTATGCTGCAGGTCTAAGGGCAACCTTCAAGGCAAAGTCTAAAGGGTATGCAGATGTTTTGTATCTTGATGCAAGACAGAAAAAGTATCTTGATGAATCAGGTCCTGCAAATTTTTTCGGTATAACTAAAGATGGACAGTATGTAACTCCTGAGAGTCCGTCAATTCTGCCTTCAATTACAAATATGTCCCTTGTTGAAATAGCAAGAGATATGGGATTGAATCCTGTCAGACGCCCTATTCCGGTTGATGAAATTTTTGATTTCGTTGATGCTGGCTGCTGTGGTACTGCAGCAGTTTTAACACCTGTCAAATCTATAACATACAGAGATCGTGATGCTGTTTATTGTAAAGATGACACCCCGGGTGAGTACTCTACAAAATTATATAAAAAACTTCTCTCCATTCAGCTTGGTGAAGAGGTTGACCCCTATGGCTGGGTTCGTAAGATTTCTTTAACAGATCCTATCGAGGGTTAACAGATCCCTTCATATTGAGCTAATTGCGCTGTAGGCTATTTTGACAGGTATATCGATTTATGAGGGGATCGGTCCGAGCCGATTTTTAGCCATGGCCCG
>JAFGVO010000472.1 GCA_016937935.1 Deltaproteobacteria bacterium
TGTATCCGAGGTTTTTTAAGGCTTTTTCCACGTCTGTTGGCAATACCTGGCTTTTAGTGTTATCTGCTGATAATTTAAATTGTTTTTTACGCAGGGTTTTGTACATTTTTAACTGTGCGTTCATTTTTTTTATTACTTTATTGAATCGCATTATTTGATGTTTTTCTAATGGGTCTTTTAAGAGATCATACATGTATGTTCTTTTTCCATTTTCAGATTGTATAAGTTTATAACGCCCGTTAAAAAGTGCGAGTTTTCTTACATTATAAAGCTGTGGATCATCTGCTTTGCTTTGTAAAAGAGGAGATTCAATGTAGCAAAATCTGTCTTTTTTTTCTTTGCCTGTTATTAGTGGAATAAGAGATTTTCCCTCAACGGGTGTTTCTGATTTTATGCTAAATATATTTAACACTGTTGGAAGTATATCTTTTTGTGAAGCTGAGAATTTTACATTCTTGCCATGTATCCATTTGCCTTTAGGAGGAATAATAATAAAGGGCACTTTTATTACCTCATTTGTAAACTGCCGTCCGTGAAAAAGACTGCCGTGATCAAATATTTCTTCACCATGATCTGCAGTAATTATTATTGTACTTGTTTTATGGAGTCCCATATTTTTTATGTTTTGTAAAAGGTTGCCTATCTCTGAGTCTACATATGAAATTTCAGCGTTGTACAAACTGTTTATAAATTTAATTTCATTTGCTGTCGGCTTCATATTCATTACTTCTTCAGTGGTCATATTAAACGGGTTAGAAAACCTGTTACCTTCGAAGTCCTGAATTTTATTTTCAAACTGCTTTGGAGGGTTATACGGGGCGTGAACATCCATGTAATGTGCCAGTAAAAAAAAACTTTTGTCTTTGTGTTCTTTTAGCAGGGCAATTGAACTCTCTGTGACCTCTCTGGCAGTTTTATGTTTTATTGAGTATTCATAAATATCAAAACCTCGATTGTATCCTAAGAGAGGGTGTAAAAAGGGATTACTGACAACTGCCATGGTTTTATTTACAGACTTTTTCAACAGCTCAGCCATGGTTTTGTATTTTGTATCAAGTTTGAAGAGTTTAAATCCTTTTACCATTCTGGATTTATCTGATGTATTTGAGAGATCAATGTCTCCCCCTCTGTGTACTTTGGGGCTTAAGCCGGTAAAGATTGATCCAAAGGATGGTGCTGTCCATGGGGAGGCCGCGTAAAAGTTTTTAAATACAATTCCATCATTTGCCGCTTTGTCAATCGCTGGAGAAATATGACGGTCAGGAAAACCGTAACATCCAAGGCGGTCGGATCTTAAAGTATCAACTACTATTAATATCAGATTTTCTGTTTTTGGAAATTGATCGTTAATTTGACCTTTACCGTCACTGCGACTGTTACAGCCTGACAATGCTAAAGTGAGAGTAAATATTAAATAAGTAAAATAGTTATTTTTCAGGAACATTTTTTATCAATATTTTTTTTGTACTTTTATAAAGTTTAATAGTTTTAATAACCGGCAGACTAAAGGTGCTTCCTTTTAGATAATAGGGTGTAATTATTAAAAGGGATATAAACGCATGAACAGCTACTCCTCCGGTGATAATTCCTCTCCAGCCCGACAGGTCACCTTTAAAAGCATACATCCATAGATATGTGTTGTTTAAAAGAAGAAGCATAACTGTTAAAGCCAGTGTTAAATATGCAGTTATTCTGGTTTTTATATTTCCTGAAATATAAAACAGAGCTGCTATTGTAACTAAGTTCCAGACAAATCGCATCATCCAGGAGATATCTGTAATTAAAAGTGATGCAGAACTTAAAATTGCAAAGCCCATAAAAAGGCTCTCTTTTTTTGAACCGGTTCTAAGCATAGGAATAGTAATAATTGCCATTGTGATAAGTTTAAAAGTTACTACAAACGGTACAAGCAGGTGAGGTTTGTTTAAAATATAGTATTGCTCGTGGGGAATAAAAATAAGAGAGAAAAGAGACCATAAAGATTCCATTGAGGGGGCTGGGAGTGTTTCAGGCATCTCTTTTGCAATATCTGTAAAAAAATATAAAAACTGACTTTTTCCAACGGCACCAAGCTGTAACATCATCAGTATAATGGCTGATGATAATGCATATATTGTAAATTTTAAATTCCCTCTGGTTAAAAAGTAAATAAAGAAAATGCCGGGGGTTACTTTTGTCCAGCTTGCCACAGCAATTAAAATTGCCGCAGGAAGCCATTTTTGTTTATTAAAAAAATAGAGTGCCAGAAGAGAAAGATAGATGGCTAAAGCATCTGCCTGGGCTGTGTATAAGAGGAGCCTTACAGGGTCACTGCCAATCATTACAGCTGAAATTGCAAAAAAAACGGGCCATCTGAACTGTTTAAACCCAAGAAGTGTTACGCTTAGCAATATTGCATGGAAAATTAAAAACAGATTCAGGAAAAACCAGTATTTTTTAAATGTTGTATATGGAATTGAATTAAATGGAATAAGTATCATTCCCATTAGGGGAGGGTAGATGTACTTTGGTATATGGGTTGAAAGTGTCGGATCTCCCGGGATGTATTTATGGTGTGTTTTATAAATATGTCGTCCGTCAACAATATTGTGTGCACAGGCAAGATATGCTCGTAAATCGTGTTGAGGGGCAGTGTATTGCTGTTTGAGATTATTTACGCGCAGAAGAAGTATATACAGAAAAAATGCGATAGATATTGCAAGGGTTATTCTATAATAATCAGGTGATATATGTGTGTTGCTGCTTTCCAATTTTATACTCTTTATAAATAGTTGAAACAGTTATTATTTATTCACTCACACAATATTGAAATATCTGCAACCTGTATATTTTAAATCGGTAAATTATATTAATTTTTTTTTAAAAAAACCGTTTTATAAAATGGCGGATTTTAATATGCATATTAACTATTACCAAATGTTGCCTTTTGTCGGGGCACTAACCAGTTTTATTTTAGGAGTTTATGTCCTAAAGGAAGGGTTTAAGCGCAAAGAGAATATAATACTCGGATTTCTCTCTCTGACTGCAGCCTACTGGGCTTTTACAGATACTTTCGGGCGTTTTGCATCCTATTATTCAGATGCTCTTTTCTGGATAAAGATTGGAACACTTGGTTCATGTCTTACAGCAGTTCTGCTGTTTCATTTTTTCACTGTTTTAGCGGGAATCAATCGAAACAATATCATGGGAAAGGTGATTGTATTTTTATATATTGGTGCGCTTTTTTTTGGCATTTTAGAAAATAATACATCTCTTATTACAAGTGGCCTTGTTATGAAAAAATGGGGTTTTGCCCCTATTGAGGGGCCTCTATATGATATTCATCTGATATTTATAATTATGTGTGCGGTCGGTGCTCTGCTTGTAAACATACTCTTTGCGTTAAAAGCAAAATCAATAAAACAGAAAAAACAGTCTACTATTTTGTTTATGGCTATTTTAGTACCTCTGGCAGGGGGAATACTTACAGAGGTTATTCCGCAAAAGATTGGGTACTCAGTTGCTCCGATGACCACAACAATGATTGCTGTTATGGCGTTTATTATTGCTTATGGAATAAAAAAGTATGAATTTTTCATTCCTGTTTCTGAAGGGCTTAAAGATCATCTCAATTTCCTGATATCCAAAACTCCCGTAATCATGCGTACAATGGAAATGAAAAATGATAAACCGGTTTTAACATTTATAAGTGCCAATGCTTTAGATATTCTGGGTATTTCAACAGAAAATATTTTAAATGGTCCCGATTATTTTGATATTCTTGTGCACGAGGAAGATCAGGGCGATCTTCAGACTCTTATAAATAATGTTGTTGTTTGTGGAGATGTTTCAGGGGAGTACAGAATTAAAAATTCAAATGGTGAGTACAGATGGTTTCATGATGACCTCTCAATTTACAAACATAGTGACAACAGTGTAGAGATAATAAGTTCTCTTTATGATGTTACAGAAAATCGTATTGATAACGAAGAGCTTCACCTGTCCAATGATTTTTTAGAAGCCAAGATAAAAGAGCGCACATCAGAGCTTGAAAAAGCCGTTTTAAAAGCTCTTGAAGGCAGCAGAGCCAAATCTGAGTTTCTGGCAAACATGTCTCACGAAATCAGAACTCCCATGAATGGTATTATGGGTATGAATGAACTGCTATTAAAAACCCGTTTAGACAATATTCAAAAAAAATATGCAGAATCTGTTGCTTCCAGTGCTAAATCACTTCTTGAAATTTTAAATGATATTCTCGATTTTTCTAAAGTAGAGGCAAGACAGCTTAACCTTGAATATATTGAGTTTAATATTCACGAACTATTTTCTGAGTTTGGTAGAAACAATGCCATAAAGGCTACCGAAAAGGGAATTGAGTTTATCTGTACCCTTGAGCCAGATGTTCCACAATATTTTGTAGGTGATCCAACAAGGCTAAGGCAGATTCTTTCAAATCTTACAACCAATGCTCTCAAGTTCACTTCAAAAGGAGAGGTCTCAGTGATTGGACGCCTTGTAAAAAAGGATGAGCATGAAAGTGTCTTGAACTTTACAATTTCTGATACTGGAATAGGTATAGCCGAAGAAAAACTTGAAAGACTATTTAAGGCGTTTTCTCAGGCTGATGCATCTACGACAAGACTGTATGGAGGGACCGGTCTTGGTCTTGCAATATCAAAACAGCTTACTGAGCTGATGAATGGTGAGCTTTTAGTTGAAAGCCGGCCTGGTGAGGGTAGTGTGTTTACATTTAGCGTAACTCTTGGAAACGGCACTGCAACAACTGTTGACAGGGAGTATAATTATGAGGCTATTAAAAGTATAAAAATCCTTTTTGTTGACGATAATGAAACCAACAGAAGTGTTGTCTCAAGTCAGATTGCCAGCTGGGGAATAAAACATCACACTGCACCTTCAGCAAAAATTGGTCTTGAAATGCTTCATCAGGCAGCCTCTACAGGTGATGCATATGACATAGCTATTTTAGATGTGCAGATGCCCCATATGGATGGATATGAAATGGCAAAAATAATCAGAGGAGATAAAATGTTAAATACAATATCTCTTGTGATGATGAGTTCAACTGATATGAACGATGGTGCAAAGCGAGCCAAAGAGCTTGGTATACTTGCATATCTGCTAAAACCCGTCAGTTCAATTGAGTTAAAGGAATGTCTTTGTCAGATTGTAACAGCTTGCGGGGGCAGGTTTAAAAATAAAAAAATAAGTGATAATCCCAAGACTTCTGTTGAAATTGATCATGGTGTGAAAATTCTTCTGGCTGAAGATAATCTGACAAATCAGCTTGTTGCACGTGGAATGCTCAATGGACTCGGTTATGATTGTGACATTGTTGATACTGGCCAGGGTGCAGTTGATGCTGTTAAAAAATTTGAGTATCATATAGTATTTATGGATATCCAGATGCCGGTTATGGATGGGTTTACCGCTACAGGAATAATTAAGAAAACTAAATCTGAACTTCCAGTAATTGCAATGACGGCAAATGCAATGAGTGGAGATAAGCAGCGGTGTCTGGATGCGGGAATGGATGATTATATTTCAAAGCCTATGGATATGAAAACTTTTAAAAAAGTTATAGAAAAATGGATTTCTAAAAATTAGTGGAGTGCCAGATGGGTTAATAGTCCGGCAAGTCTTGCCGCCATTCTGATAGATGGAGCATCACCAATTGTCGGCATGAGTTCAACTATATCTGCTCCTATAACTTTTTTTGTTTTAAAAAGATGTGTGATAAATGCAACAGCCGCGTCCCAGCCCGGGCCTGCCGCAACAGGGGTTCCAAGCGCTGTAACATCTGCAGAATCAAAAAAATCCATATCTATTGTGAGGTAGATGTTTTGAGGCATATCATTTAAAAGTTCATACCAGTTGTTGTTATCAATTACAGTTTTAGCATGTACAATTTTAATATTATTCTCACTTATAAATTGAGCCTCATCACTGCATATGGCTCTTATGCCCACCCCCATTGTTGGACAGCCCATTTCGATTATTCGTCTCATAACACATGCATGACTATATTTTGAGCCCTCATAAGAATTGCGCAGGTCTCCGTGGGCATCAAGTTGTACAACACCTACACTGCCATTATTTCTGGCGGCAAGTACCGGCCCCAATGTTACAGTGTGTTCTCCTCCTATTGAGATGGGAAATCTGTCTGCCATAAAGGCTTCATTGACTGCAGTTGCTCCAATTGTCTGTAAAATCAGCGGATCTGTAAGTGAGCCATCAAATGGTCTGTTAATTATGGGAATTGTGTCTTTAAAGGGGTTTAATCCAAGTGAAAAATCAAATGGATCAAGTTTTGATAGTTCTTCAATTACCGCATCAGGCGCAAATCTTGTACCTTTTAAATAACTTGTCGTACGCTCATAAGGAAGAGCGATTATCTCTATACCTGATAAAAAAGATTGCATTGTAACTATTTATCTCCGGTATTAAAAAGAGCGGTTGATCTAAGTACCATCTGGGCACATAAAACTGCTGCAGGTGAGTTTGGCAAGACAGCTTCTGTTCCGGTTATGTCAATTGATGCAATACCGGGTCCCTCTGCAACAATATCCATAATCTCTGTAACATCATACCAGTCAAGACCTCCAGGTTCTATGGAGCGACTGTTTTGAATAACCCCTGGAGAAAAAACATCAATATCAATGCATAAATGGACTGGTGTTTTTATAGATTTTAAACTGCTTTTTAAAATGGCTTTATCATCTTTTAGATTTTTAGCAGTAATTATTGTGACAGTTCTTTTTGTATCAGAAAATGCTCCGCTTGTAGCAGCTCTGACACCGGCAGTAATTGTCGGGTGTTTTGATGAGCTTATACTTTCTTTGTCACTAGTCTTTCTATTGTTATCTTTGATGTTAAGGCTGCTTAAATCTCTGCCGGTTTTCCCAAACAGTTCCACAACCGGCAGTCCGGAAATTTTTGAAGATATTAATCTGTTGTCTGTTACATAAATAGTGAATTTTTTTTGAGAGTGGGCCTCTTTTGCAAAATGGAGAGTATCTTTAAGGTACTCTTCTCCATCCATAAACAGAGTGCATACACCTTTATTTAAAGGGGATGTGCCAATTTGCATTTCGTAAAGTTCAATCTGTTTTGCACCATCAAAAACAGCAGAGGGTCCACTTCTCTGTCCGGTTTCTGTAAAAGGGTGGCCACAGGCAAATAGTATGACAATCTTTGCTTTATCGAAAGTTGTCGTCTTTTTTTCATATCCAAAATCTACGGTTTCAGTCATAGCTTGCTTAGTTATCAAAAAAAAATCTTTTATAAAAGCA
Source organism: Deltaproteobacteria bacterium (assembly GCA_016937935.1). Classification (GTDB taxonomy): domain Bacteria; phylum Myxococcota_A; class Polyangia; order JAAYKL01; family JAAYKL01; genus JAFGVO01. Next base: position 7,293 of record JAFGVO010000472.1, read on the forward strand.
AGTTTAATATTTATTATGTAATAAATTTAATATTTATTATGTAATAAAAATGATTAATTTGTTTATCTATTTGAAAATATTACTGAAAATATTATTGAATGTATATTTTTGCTTTTTAACATGTTCATTTTGTAAAATGTGTTGATTTGCAGATTTGCTCTATGTAAAATTTAAACTAGAGTTAAGATATAGAACATTTTTTATTATGTTTTATATCAAAAAGTTTTAATATCTTAGATGATATTTACTATTTAAAAACGGGCACATTTTAAATAAATATTGTGTCCACAGCAAAGAACGAGGGTATTTATTATGAAAAAAACACATCTTTTATTAGTTTTGGCTCTGGCAATGACAGCTGGTGTCTGGATGTATGGTTGTAGTGGTGATGGTGGAAATTCTGTACCACAGATAGACACAGATACTGATACTGACACTGACACAGATACAGACACAGATACAGACACAGATACTGACACAGATACTGACACAGATACTGACACAGATACTGACACAGATACTGACACAGATACTGACAGCAAAACTTCTCTATGTGACACAGGAACATTTGCTGACTGCTATAGCTGTGCCATTGGTGATGATACTTTATGTAGTTCTCAGTACAATGCCTGTCAGGCAGATATTGCATGTACAACTTTGGATACATGTATCGGTGGTACAGATGCTACAAGTTGTGTTTCTCAAGGTTTAACAGGAGATCCATGGATGGCATGTGAAAAAGCTTGTAACGATGCAGCTGGCGCTGCAGCCGTTGCTCTTCGTAATGCTCTCAATGACTGTCTCTATTGTACAGCTTGTGGAGCAACTAAACCTGAAGGTACTCACTGTTCAACAGAGGATTGCGATGCAACAGCAACTGACTGTTATGATCCTGCAACTGGCTGCTGGGGATGTGCAATGAATACTACATGTAAAACACAGTTTGATGCATGTACTGCAAATCCTGATTGTAATAATCTTGATTCATGCATGAATACA
>JAFGVO010000473.1 GCA_016937935.1 Deltaproteobacteria bacterium
AGTAATTTGAAAAGTGGAAGTTTGAATGAGCAAAATGTGTAATGATTTCAAACTTATCAATTAGGGTGGTGTGATAATAAGGTTATTAATATTTTTTGAGGAGTTCTTTTAAGGTTAGGGCTGTATCTTTACAGTATCCATCTTGTTCTTCTGCAATATCTACTGTAGCTCTTCCCATCTCAATATAGAGTTCTTGAAGTTTTTTAAATGGTTTTAATGCTTCCAGATGATCTTTTACAACTGATACATCTCCTCGTCTTACAGGTCCACTTAATGAATGTGATATTCCAAGTTTTTTGGTGCGGTCAATTGCACTTGTGCTTAGACTATATAAAAGCGGTTCAATCTGTTTTTCGGATATTCCAGCTTCAATTAATGTATCTCTAGCAGCTGATAAAAGGGTTACTAAATAGTTGCTCCCCATAACCATTGCGGCATGATAAAGTGGTCTTTTTTCTGGATCCACGCTCATAAAAATGCCTTTTAATAAATTTACATGGTCCAAGGCTTTTTGCAATCCCTCTTTATCTCCTCCTACTGCAAAGAAAACTCCTTCAGGAATATGGGTACATTTTTTAGGTGGAAATACAAATGCAGGGTGCATTGTAGCCATACCTTTAATTTTATCTTTTAGTGGTTCAAAAACACTGGTTGTAAGATGTCCTGAGCAATGAATCCAAATCTGACTGGAACTAAAGAGTTCTTCTGCCAATGCAAGGGAAACAATTTGACTAATTATGTGATCAGGAACTGTCACCAGAACAGTATCAACATTTTTTATAATGTCAGGCAGAGCTCCTCCATAGCCTTGAACACCAAGAATTTCTGAAGCGTTTTTGGCTGCAATAGAATTAATATCATAAATTCCAGTAATTTCACGCCCTGCATTTTTTAGAGCTTTTCCCAGCGATGTTCCAACAGCGCCACTGCCTACAATAAATACTTTTCTTCCCATTTATTTTACTCCATATAGTTTGTTGTTAATAATGTAGTCATTAACAGAAGGTGTAACTAAATTTTCTATCTTTTGTCCTGTCTGAAATCTTTTGCGAATATCACTGGAACTTACTTCTATAGGGGCGTCAAGGAGATTAGGTAGAGATTCAGACTTAATTTCTATACCTTTTCGTTTAAGATATATTGGAGGCGCAATTTTTTCAATTTCTTTAAATTTATACCATTTTTTTCTCTCATAAAAAATGTCAAGGCCGGCAATTAAACGAAATCTGCTGTTTGAAAATTTTTTTATAAGAAGCTGGAGAAGTTCAAATGTTCGTCCTGGATTATTAAGTTCTTTTTCAATATCGAGAACAGTCAATTTGCTATGAGAGTCAAACATTATTGAACACATGTTTAGTCTGTCTTCAAAAGATACAGGATTTTTGCCAAATACATGAATAAGGCACGGAATTATAAAAATTTCATCAACGAGTTTTGAATTAAGAACTGTATCCACTATTTGTAAATGACCAAGATGAGGAGGATCAAAAGTGCCACCAAATACACCGTATATCAAAATTTAATCCTTTTTACGTTTAAATATTATTAACTGGAAAAAAGTTTTATACCAGTTTCACTCCACCATTTTTTGCACACATCATGTAAAAGCTGTCTCTGTTTAAAATCATATGGAGGGCGAGGAAGTTCAATAGTGTCTCCTATTGTATCTTTTACAACTGTAATTGCTGCTCTTCTCAGGTTTTCGTTTTGATGAATAATTGATTCTATTGCCCATTCAAGCCTGTTTAAATCCCGATTATTTGAAAACCAGGTTACCCATTTTCTCTCTGAATAACCAAAATCATTTAGAGTAATTTTTATCAGGGCTTTTTGGCAACGTTCTGCCAGTATTCCGTCAACAGAACCAAGCATGCTTGCAAGTGGAAGAACTGCATTTTTATCCTGAAGATCCCCAAGGACTTCAGCTGCCAGTCTCTTTTTGTCTAAAGGTGTGCTGTTATCTGCTAAAACCATAGATATATTTTCAATAACCTGTTTGTACTCATGCAGTCCGGAAAATTTTTTCACAATATCCACTGTTACTGTGCGAATTTGTCGGTCATTATCAAAAAGCCGGTTTACAAGGGAAACAAGTACATCAGGTGAGGCAACTTCCGAGAATAAATATGTGGCATAGAATCTTATTTCGGAATCAAAACTTTCTAAAAGTGGTAATATATAAGGTACAACTTTTTTTCCGAACAATGTGAGAGTTCGGAGCAAGGGACCATGATATGAAACAGGGGAAAGATGTACCATTTCCTGATATCTGTCTATGAGCAATGGTCCGGGGAAATGAGAAATTATTGTTGCAATGGATACTTCTCCGGCATCTAATAACTGTCTAACCGTTCCCTCGCCCGGGTTAGATGAGATGAGATTTTGAACAAGACCTTCAATATCCAGTAAAAGAGTGTCTTTTACATGTTCGTCTGTACGTTGTTGAAGCAGTATTGGTTCAGCAGCAGGTGGTATACTTTTATGTGAGTTGACATTATTTTCTTCATAATTATTAAGGCTGTTTTTTATTTCAACAGCTTTTGCGGCCATTTCATTTGTAACAGGGTAGGTGACTGACTCTAAATTATTCTGTTCTTCTTTAGGTGGAGGAAGTGGAATATTGCTGTGACGCCTTATTCGGTCCTCTTTTTTTTCAACATGAATATAAACACCATTAGGTTGTTTTTCAGTTATTTCAATTTTTTTATCATGTTCTTGTTCCTGAGCCTGTTTGTCAATTCCGGTTTTATCAATATTAACATTGTCAATACCGGTTTTATCAACATGAATATATAATCCTTCAGATCTGTTTTCAGAAGCTTTTGATTGAGCATCTTCGGAATTACCAATAGGTCTTGAAAGTTTTATATCTTTTGTAATGTCAGATGTTGTGTCTGAAATTTTTTCTTGTTGAAGTTCTATATCAGGTTTTTTACTCTGCTGATCATTTTCAGATGAAGCAGGTTTTAAAGTTTTTTTAGCATTTGTGACTTCCTTAGAAACGGGAAGACCGACTTTTAACGTGCTCTCTTCTTTGTCCCTCTGTTTAGTCTGAACAATATTTATAGTCTCTTCGCGTTTTTGGTTATTATCATTTGAAACAGGTGTAACCCATGCAGAGAGATCCTTTTTCGTTTTTCTGCTGTCGGTTATCTCTTTTATTTTATGACTTTCATCTTTTACAATCAGATCTTTTTTTACATCTTCCTGTTCCTGATTATTTTTTTCATCAGACAGTTTGTATTTTGAAAATTTTCTTTTAAGTAACAGTCGTTCAAATGCCTCACTGACAAGAGCTGCAAAATCACCAAGTTTTTCAACTCGGTTATGTCTGACACCGTTTTGACCACTGTCACCATAAAAAATTAGAATTGCTCTATCTTTTAAAATAACAGGTATTACAGCGGCATTCAAAGGGATGTCTCTTCCAATTTGATTTAGAAAAATAATTGACTCTTTAGAATCCATTGCGCCAATTTCAGGTTTTAAATTGTCAACAGCTTTAGTAAAGAGGTTGTCACCTTCAAGCTCAATTTCAACTTGTTGAGCATCTACAGGTTCTTCTCCTAAAAAACCTGCCAGTCGACCTTGAACAGAAGAACCAATAACTGTAGCCAGAAGTGAAAACTCAAATGCCTGATGGGCAAAGTGGTAAAACACATCAATAATTTCATCTCTATTTTTTGTGTTTTCTAAAAGTGTTTTAGCCGTAGAGTAATTTATCAGTTTAAGTTTATTTCCTTTTCTTATTTCAGGTTCAGTAATTATTTCTGCAACGGGTTCTGGCTGTTGATCACTCTCTTTTATAATATCAACATTTTTTGGGGAAGAAGTATCTTTAGATGATTGTGTCTCTGCCGGATTTTGAATTTCAACACCTTCAACGGTTTCATCATCATCATTTACAGTAACCACAAAGGGCGCCTGTTTTGTTGAAATATCAGAAGTTAGCTTTGAAGGGAAAGTCTGTTGTGTTTCAGTCAGGGCTCCAGAGAATATTCTGGTTGTAGATTCACCTTTTGTAATATTTTTTCCAGAGCCAATGTCTATTTTAACATCAGATGTTTCTGTGCTTTTATTGCCAGTTTCTTTAAACTTGTAAGTTATGTCAAAATCATATTTGAGCTTTTTATATAACGAAGCCATGCGTCCAGGCATATCAATGTTGTAATACCTGGACATAAGCATTGATAATCTAAATTCTAGCACGAGCAGAGGTCTCAGTTCTAAATTAACGATTTGTGAAATAGTTTTTGTCAGTTCATCCGACAATGGACTGGTGACAGCAATAAATAGAATATTGTCGTCAATTTTTAGGGGCAAAAATTTATTCTTGAATGCAAATTCACTATCAAATAGATCTATGCTGTTTTTTGAAACAGAATTATAAATAGATGGGTCTGCTGGAGGAATATCATAAAGTTTTGAAATAAAAGCCAGCAAGGTATCTTCATCCAGAATTTTCAATTCTAAAATATTTGTTGGCAGATCGCCACCGGAAATAACCTGTCTTTGCAAAGTGTGTTCTACCTGCGTGACACTTAGTATTTGATTTTGAACAAGA
>JAFGVO010000474.1 GCA_016937935.1 Deltaproteobacteria bacterium
CAAAGCATGCATATGATGAATTTTATGCTCGACAATTTTAAGTTGTTTGTTTATTCTGCGTCTCATAGGATTCGTTTTTTCCTTTTATTTCAAATGCTTAGATTTCTGGAATGGAAACTAATTAATAAGTGTATGGTTTAAATATAAATAACTGTAACAGGTGCTGCCTGCTTTAAGTAAATTTGTTGATCGGTATATATCAGGTGAAGATTTGATTTTGTTATTTAGAGAATTAATGAAAAAATTTCAGTCGTTGACTGACAATGAGATTATTCTTTTAGAATTTCTGGCGATGAGGTTTAAAGGTATTCCAAAACCTGATTTCATGAAGAGTTCAACTGAAATTCTTAACTCATTTAATCAGACAAAAATAAAACAAAAAGATCTGGGTCTTATATATACAAATTTAAGAGATGAAAAATTTATTCAGGTTGGTTATGACGGTGTTAATTGTCATGAAATGCTTAGGGAACGTCTGATTTATAACGCCTACTGTTTTGGGAGGTTTAATGAACTTAAAATTTTTATAAAAAAAAGAGAGTCAGGAATGTACCGCTGGTACGAATACGGCAATGATTTTGGAGCAAAGCTGAATTTAAGAGAGGCTCTTTATACTGGCAACAATAGTCTGTATAAAAATATAAAACTCTCAATGAAGATGGATGATGAAATTTACAGAGGAGGGTCTTATCCCAATACTCTGTCAAACATCATGGCTTTTGCCGACCCTTCAGAAATATTTAAAAATATGTCTGTAAGTTTTCTCTTGGAAGAACTCCCCGATGCAATAAATCATATGCAGCTGCAGCACTCGATGTCAGAGGATATTTCGGACTGGCTTTTGTCTGTGGTTATAGATGCCTGCAATGAAGATCTCCCGCCTCCACTTAGAGATAAAAAAAATCTGCTGGCACTATATGTTGCTGCTGAATTGTGGCTTTGCGGACGTTCAAAAGAGATTAAACAGTTTTCAAAATTTGTGGAAGCCCCTTATAAAGATGCAGTTCTTGGGATTTTATCATATTCAAAATATAAGTTTAAAGATGCAAACAGTCTATTTGAATCAGCACTTAAGCAACTAAGAAAACATACTCGTAAAAGTACTCTTTTTTTTAATAACACAGCAGGGGTGATTTATATTATTTCACTTTTACAACAGGGAGAAATTAAAAATATTGCAACTGCGCAAAAGCTTGTTACCGACGCTCTAAAAAGGACAAACAAAAGTCTTTTTACAGTGTTGTTCAGCAGCATAAAAGATCCGGTAAATCAGCGGTTTTCTCCAAATGTGGATTATACACCTTATGATTCTTTTAATCCATGGAAGTATTATGAACAGACAGACCCGCGAGGGTTTTTTGATTTACTGGTTAATACTTTTGTAGATAAAACATTTATTTTTAAAAACAGTTTTGAGTATATGCAAGAGCACCTTGATAACTATATTTCATTTATTGAGACAACACCCCATGTTCAGATTCAATCAGATGCACTATCCTTAAAAGCAGAGTTGTATTCTCATAAAACCAGGGGCAGTAATCAGGAACATGAAAAGTCACTTCCTCCTCCATCTATTATTTTTAAAAAATCAGTAAAACCGTGGCAGAACATTATTGACAGCATTACACGTATAAGTGAAATTACAATAAGTGAACATAATAGAAGACCTCATTCTTTAAAAGCTAAAAAACGAATTACATGGCGACTTGAAGAAGCACCATATACTTCCAATTACAAACTGACACCATATGTTCAGGTTTTAAGCAAGGCTGAAAAATGGTCTGGAGGTTCTCTCTTTTCAATTGCAAATCGATATAAAGATGGTTTTGATAACTCATTTATAACAATTGACGATCACCAGATTATGAATCTGATTGAGAGTGAAAAAAATAACAGAAAAACAGAGGCGTATAACTACTCTCCTATTTATAATTTTAATGATGCAATTTTTGCATTGATTGGTAATCCTCTGGTTTTTATTGAAGAAGGGCAGCTTATTCCGGTCACGGTAACTAAAGGTGAAGTCCGAATTGAAATTAAAGAGGCTGATAAAGAGATTAAGATCTCTATGCATCCTTCAAAAGCGTGTGACAAAGGGTACAGTGTAATACGAGAGAATTCAAATCAGATAACAGTATACAAGCTTTCAAAAGAGCAGAAGGAGCTAATTAAAATTATCGGAGGTGATGGTAGAACTCTCCCGTCAGATGCTAAAAAAAGTTTATCCCGGGCTGTTGAAAAGGTGAGCAGGGTTGTTGATGTTCATTCAAAAATCGAGAGTATTGGCAATACCTCAAAGGAGCTTTTAACCTGTAACGATATTACAATAAGACTGTCTCCATTTAGCGAGGGTGTTTGTGCTCAACTTCTGGTGCAGCCCCTGGGCTTAGAAGGCCCGTCATTTATTCCTGCTACGGGTTCTTTACATGTTTTTGGAACTGTTAAAGATAAAAAGGTAACCACAACAAGATCTTTTAAAGATGAACTTGTAGTTCTTAACGATATTGTTAAAGGACTTGGTCTTGAAAACAGTCAGGAAACAGAGGATTGTCTTTACGAGTTTGAAGATAAATTTGAAGCACTTGGTTTTCTGGCTTCAATTGAAAATTTTAAAAATGACAAAAACAATCGGTTGATAAATGTTGAATGGCCCAAAGGGATCACTTTAAATTGCACAAGAACAATGTTTCCTAAAGATTTTAAAATTCTTATAAAACAGAAAAACAAGTGGCTTGAGGTTGCAGGAAATCTTAAAGTTTCAAAGAGCAGGGTTTATGAGATGGATGCGCTTATTGCCGGTATGGAAACAGAGGAACAAGGTTTTATACGGTTAAAAGATGGTCAGTTTATATCATTAAGCAAATCACTAAAACGTTACCTACATAAACTTTCATCACTTTCTGGTGAGCCTGTAAACGGCGGTTTGAAAGTTCCAAATGCCGCAGCAATCAATCTTCATCTTCTTGAACTTGATGCGGGAGAGTCAACTGTTGATGTCGGATGGAAAAAGACACTTAAAAAAATAGATGAAAGTATTGATATTAAATCAAATGTTTCTCCAAAGTTAAAAGGAACTTTAAGGGATTACCAGATTGACGGATATAAATGGCTTCACAGACTTGGGCATCTGGGTCTGGGAGGTTGCCTTGCTGACGATATGGGGCTTGGAAAAACGATACAGGCTTTGGCTCTTCTTCTTAAAAGATATGAGGAAAAAAAGAGGCATAAACCATCGTTGATAGTGGCTCCGGTTTCGGCTGTTGCAGGGTGGCAAAAAGAGGCTAAGCGATTTGCACCTTCATTGAAGACGGTTATTTACAGTGGTACAGATCGTGAAAATATTCTTAAAAAAATAAAACCAGCACAGATACTTTTAACAAGCTACGGACTTCTTCAGAGAGATGCTAAAGAGCTGGCGACTATTGATTTTGATACAATAATATTAGATGAAGCACAGTATATAAAAAATTCAGACAGTGCCAGAGCAAAAGCAGCGTTTGAATTAAAAGGAGATTTTAGAATTGTAACAACAGGTACTCCGGTTGAAAACAGGCTTCTTGAATTCTGGAGTATTTTCAATTTTTTAAACCCGGGACTTCTAGGAAGTCGTAAATATTTTGCAAAACATTTTGAAAAGCCAATTCAGATTAACGATAGTTCTTATGCTTTAAATTCACTAAGATGGATGGTTAAACCATTTATACTAAGACGCATTAAAGATGAAATTCTCGAAGAGCTTCCTCCTAAAACAGAGATAATACGGTATGCACATATGAGTGAAGATGAAGAGGCGTTTTACGAGTCACAGAGAAAAAACGCTGCTGAGCGTGTTGCACAGAGTGACCCTCAACGAACAATGATAGAGATGATAACTAGTCTTACAAGACTAAGACAGGCGGCCTGTCATCCCAGGATGGTTGTGCCGTCACTTGAAATAGGAAGTGCAAAACTTGAGTGTTTAAAAGAGATTCTTGAGGAGTTAAAAGATGGAGGGCACAGGGCACTTATTTTCAGTCAGTTTGTTAAATTTCTGACTATTGTAAAAAAATGGCTGAGTGAAAACAACTTTACATATGAGTATCTTGACGGTTCAACAACTGCAAAAAAAAGAGTGACTGCAATAGATGCATTTCAAAATGGCAATGCTGATCTCTTTTTAATAAGCACAAAAGCAGGTGGCTTCGGGTTAAATCTTACTGGTGCAGATTATGTAATACATCTTGACCCCTGGTGGAACCCCGCAGTAGAAGATCAGGCTTCAGATCGTGCTCACAGAATAGGTCAGACCAAACCTGTGACAGTTTATAAAATTGTAACAAAAAACAGTGTTGAAGAAAAAATAATAAAAATGCACGGAGACAAGCGCACCCTGGCAAAAGGCCTTTTAGAAGGCACCGGAAAAATTGCCTCAATGGATATGAAACAATTACTGGAATTGTTAAAATAATGTGGCAATAAAACCGGTAGTTACTCCAGCTGAAAATGGATTATCCCTTTGAGGCAGATTAAAAATAATTTCAGTAATCAGTTCACAGGTACTTAAGAATCATTTTGTTTGACTTTCGTTTTTATGTTTGGTAGACATGTCTATGAAAGGTTGAGATGGCTAGTTTGTGCTATTGCTGAATTTTTTGTTATGCTAAAGGGAAGTTGCAGTATGACATCATTAAAATTTTTGCAGCAAACAGGTGCAAAAATTTTAAACAGAATTAGTAATATAGCAGTTGTTTGTTTCAGTGTTGCTATAATGATTCAGTCTGTAATTTCACCTTTACATTTGGCTTTTGCTCATCATAAACATCACTTTGATCCTGAGACTGGATTTTTCGAAGATGTAATTGAATCCAATAAAGGCGATGATGTCACAGGCTTATTCTTTAAGCCTGACAAAAAAACGATAAAAAAAGGTGTTAGGTATAAAGCAGTTTTTTCCGGGTGCCCCTTTTCTAATCACTTTGGCAGTCGTTATATAGCAGTATCCATACTGAATACTAATTTGCGGTACAGCATTTTCAATCATAAGAATGATTTAATAAATTCTCAGCTTTATATTCAAAAAGCTTTGTTTTTTACAGCACCGAAACATTCTCCCCCGACTATAATCAGTTCACATTTATAAAAAAAGAATAGATGTTGTGTAGCGCTTCTTAGCTAAGAGACGCTTATGCTTAAACGTTAGTTTACGTAAGGTTGAAATTGGTTGATTCATTTTCAATTTGAGGAAGGTTATAGGGTTTTATTGATATGCAAGTAAAAAGAATAAGACGTAAAAAAGTATTAAATATATACATGGTGGCAACTTTTTTGTTGGGGTTGCTTTGGGCAATGAATGCACATTCTGAGGAAAAAATTTTAAAGTCATTGAGTACCTCCGACACAGAAGAGCAGGAATCTGAAGACAAGGAAGAACAGAAATCTGAAGACGCGGAAGAACAGAAATCTGAAGACACGGAAGAACAGAAATCTGAAGACACGGAAGAACAGGAATCTGGAGTGCAGGATCAGAGTGTTGGTTATGAAGGGATTGTTCTGGATCCCTTAGGGGGGCCTGTTGCGGGAGCAGAGGTTTATTTTCCCGAACTCAACATTAAAAGTATAACTTCTGAAGAAGGCACATTCAAGGTTGTTGTGCCTGAAGGTGAATACACGGTTATTGTTGTTGCAAAGGGGTTTGGCAAACTTGAAGAGGCCATATCTTTTGATGAATCAGCAGCATTAAGCGGATTTGAGCTAATGGTTGAATTCCCTATTGAAGATGTGGTTATAACAGGTACAAAAACTGAAAAACTTGTAGAAAAGGCTCCGGTTAAGACAGAAGTGATTGGACGGGACAAAATTGAGAGGAAGAGAGCTTCAAATTTAGCTGAGGCTTTAGACTCAACTCCTGGGGTCCGTGTTGAAAATAATTGTCAGAATTGTGGATTTACACAAGTTCGACTTAATGGGCTTGAAGGGCATTATACGCAGATTCTCATTGATGGCAACCCTGTGTTTTCCAGTCTGGCGGGAGTATATGGGCTGGAACAAATTCCAGAAGAAATGATAGAGCGTGTGGAAATAGTAAAAGGAGGCGGTTCGGCACTGTATGGGGGAAATGCAATAGGTGGTGTGATTAATGTTATAACTTCGAGACCAAGAACAAATTTTGCAAATATAACAGTTAAAGGTGATGCTGTTGGTATATCGGAACCGGAATTTAGAGTTGGGGCCAGTGCGGGTGTTGTTAATCAGGATCGTGATTTGGCACTTCATGTTTTTGGGGGCGCCAATGCCAGAGAGCCTTGGGATGCAAATGGGGATGGGTTTTCTGAAATTGGTAAAGTCCGCCAGATAATGATTGGCGCTGAATCATATATAGATGTACCTGATGACGGGGAGTTGAAGCTTAAATTTCACGTGATACAGGAAAAAAGGAGAGGGGGGGATTCTTTAAATAAACCCGAACATGATGCTGCAATTGCCGAATCTACTAACACCAGACGTTATGGCGGCGAGATTCGTTTTAGCCAACTGCTTAGTTCACATATTAACTACAATCTGGGTTATGGTTTTGCTTATACTGAGCGTGATTCTTTTTATGGAGGTGGAGGAGATGTTGTACTGGATGATCCTCCAACTGCTGAACAATGGGCAGCAAAACAGGTAGCGCTAAATGCATACGGTCGCACAAAAAATCCCGTTCACACTGCTGATGCTACTGTTAATTTAGAATATACCGCATTAGGTGAGCAAATTGTTACAATTGGGGCTCAGTTTCTGTCTGACAGTCTTGACGATCAATTTCCAGGATATGGACGAAAAGTAAATGATACATATTGGAACATGGCTGGAATCATTCAGCACGACTGGATGTATAACGACTGGGCTGAAACAGTTTTGGGTGTCAGGCTTGATCATCACAGTGAGTTGGATGATTTGGTTGTCAGCCCTCGTGCAGCAGTTATGTTTATTCCATTGAAGTGGCTTCGAACAAGGACTGCATTTTCTACTGGATTCAGGGCTCCACAGGTGTTTGACGAGGATTTGCATATTACGATGGTGGGCGGTGAAGGTCAGGTTGTGTATAATGATCCCGAACTCAAACCAGAGCGCTCGTACAGTCTGGCGCAGCAGCTGGAATTTAATTTTGCTCTTAAAAGTGCCTGGGAAATAAAAACAAGCATTAATGGTTTCTGGACAAATATAAGTGATGCATTTGTAGTTGAAGAAAATGATAATCCGGAAACTGTTGGAGAAATTGAAATGTTAAGAAGAAATAGAGCGACTACAACTGTTTACGGAGCTGAACTGGAGGCAGCTATAACATATGGAAAGTTTTGGGGATTTACAGGTGGGTGGACACTTGAGAAAGCTTTAAACAGTGAAGCGGATGAGGATTTCGGTTCTAAGAGAATTCTTAAGACTCCTCGCGCGTATGGCTATGCAGAAACTTTTGTTAATGTAATGAACGGACTATCATTCAATACTCTTCTTGATATTACCGGACCTATGAAAGTTCCTCATTATGCAGGATACATAGATTCAAATCGTCTTGAAACTTCACCATGGTTTGCGGATTGGAGCGCAAATGTTTCATATAAATTTGATTTAAAAAATGACAGATACGTTACACCATTTATTGGGATAAAGAATATTCTTGATTCAAGACAAAAAGATTATGACCTGGGAGCCGACAGAGATGCCGGCTATATATATGGGCCAAGACAACCGCGTTCAATTTTTATTGGAATTAAAGGTGGAATTTAAGGAGTTTATTATGTGGGAATTATTTGAAAAAGGCGGGTTCATTATGTACCCGATTCTTGCGTCATCAATTTTAGCGCTTGCTGTAATCGTTGAACGTATGATCATTTTGGCAAAAACTAAAATTCCGAAAGAAGATGAAATTCAGGAGATATGTAGAAGAGTTAAGGAAGACTCAGATTGCAAAATAAGTGAATTGATTGAAGAAAAAGATACACCTGTACACCGTGTAATAAATTCTGTGTGGCGTACAGACGGAGATGAACATGCACGGGAAAAATCAGCAGGAATCGCTGGAGATTTGGTTTTACGTAACCTTAACAAGAGGTTGCAATGGTTGGCAATTCTTGGTTCTCTTGTTCCTTTGATGGGATTGCTTGGGACAGTTATTGGAATGATAAAAGTTTTTTCAAATGTAGCAAAGGCTGGAGATGTTAGTGATATCAGTATGCTTGCCGGAGGTATCTGGGAAGCGCTGCTTACAACTGCAGCAGGGATGTCCGTGGCAATTCCTATTCTTCTGGTATACCACTGGCTGAGCGGTAAAGTGGATAATATTGCTTTTGAAATGGCACATTACGGCGAAGAGTTTATTGCTGCAGTGCGAGAAAGGGATAACCGGAGATGATTAAATTTTCTCAGCGTAAGATTAGTAATCCTGGAGACGTTAATCTCACTCCGATGATTGATATTATTTTTAATCTTCTTATTTTTTTTCTTATAGTTGCAGTTATTTCCCAGAAAGGTCTAAATCTGACACTGCCTAAAACATCAACTGCCGAGAAACGGCCTGATAAAAGTCTGGAGATTTCCGTCACCGGAGATAAAAGAATTCTTTTTAATGGTAAAGAAATATCTTTAGATGATGTAGAGAAAAAGTTGCGTGAAGAAAAAATGAAAAAGGATGATCAGAAAGCTGACAATATACTTTTAAAGGCAGATGTGGAAGCTCCTTTTGGAATGTTTGTAACTGTAATGGATACTGCAAGAAAAGTCGGTCTTACAAATCTTGTTATCGCAACAAAGTTAAAGACAGACAAAAATGATGGAGGTAACAAGTGAAAGGAGAATGGTTGTTTAGAGGAACTGTTTTAATTTCTCTTGCTGCTCATGGATTTTTTCTGGCATTTAATTCTGGGGATGGACGTTCAGTAATTGAGAGAATGATTAAAATTCCGGTGATATTTGAGGTGGAACCACCACCACCGCCGCCACCACCACCAGAACCAGAACCTGAAGAAATCCAAAAGAAAAAATTGCGACCAGCAAAGCTTGCAAAGAAAATTCGAAAGGTTGTTGAAGGTGAAGGATTAAGAACGGGTGAAATGGTGGATGCGGAAATTGGTGATTATGAAGAGACCGCTGTCCCCGAACCACCGCCAGTGCCGCCAAAATCAGAACCTATACGAGACTACAAGCCGGAGGTAAACAGGATTGAACTGGCACGAAATTATCTGGGACTGCTTCGCTTACGAATGATGAGTGAAAAAAAGTATCCGCTGGCTGCTCAGAGAATGGGTATTACCGGTATAGTAACAATTTCATTTGTAGTAGAATCAAATTCATCTTTTTCAAAGGTAGTTATCAGAAATTCATCTGGTCATGAAATTCTTGATAAAGCAGCGCTGGAAACAGTTGTTGGATTGAGTGGCAAATTACAAAGACCGAGGGAGCTTGGTTCAGTAGATTTGAAAACCTCGGTGGTTTTAAAATATGAATTTAACAGCTAACTCTTTTTAAGTGATAGAATGTTAAAGAATCAAAATTTATATTTATTGTTTTTTTAATGGAATATTTTTACTTACCGTTTAGGAATCTACAGGTGATATAAACCGTATTGTCCGAGTCTTGAAGTCTCAGTCAGCTGACTAATATAGAACCGACCTGGTAGACTATGAGAGATATAACATAACCCAGAATTGTAAATCCGAACAGTTGCAGTGCGGCCCATTTCCAGCTGCCGGTTTCCTGTTTTGTAACTGCTATTGTTGCCATGCATGGTGATGAAATAAGAAGAAATAAAATTAAAGAGATTCCTGTAAGAGGGGAGTAATATTTTTTTATTTTTTCTCTTAGCCCAAGGCTGTTCTGGTCCGAATGTTCAACTGCAAAGATAACTCCCATTTGAGATACAAAAACCTCTTTGGCTGTAAATGCACTTATTGTTGCCACTCCAATTTTCCAGTCAAAACCCAGGGGCTTTATCACTGGTTCAATAAATTTCCCGATTTTTCCTGCTATTGAATTTTCAAGCTGTTTCTGTTTAATTAATTCAGGACTTAACTTTTGACCTGCCGTTATTTCGATTGAACTATTTTCGTTGTATTTCGGGTATGAAGTAAGGGCCCACATAACAATTGAAATACCGAGAATTATAGTACCTGCTTTTTGTATATAAAGCCATGAAGTCCGTTTTATGCGATTCAAAACAGAGATCATTGTGGGCATTCTGTAAGGAGGAAGTTCCATTACAAAAGGGGCCTCTTCACCTTTAAACAGTGTGTTTCTAAGAAGTCTCGCCAATAAAAGGGCAATTAATATTCCAGTAAAATAGATTGAAAAGAGTACCATGGGCTGAATCCACGGAGGAAAAAATGCTGGTATTAATAGTAGCCAGATAACAAGTCGTGCACTGCAGCTCATCAGAGGAAGAATCATAATTGTTGTAAGACGATCCCGCCTGTTTTCAATTGTTCTCGTCGCCATAATTGCCGGAACTGTACAGCCAAACCCCATTAGCATTGGAACGAAACTTCTTCCATGGAGGCCAAATTTATGCATCATGCTGTCAGTTAAAAATGCAGCTCTTGACATGTAGCCGGTATCCTGAAGTATTGCCAGTCCCATGAAAAGAATGATTATGTTAGGAAGAAATACAAGAACACCTCCAACTCCCCCGATAATTCCATTTATAACAAGAGATTTAATTTCCGGTGGAGAAGAAGAGAGAACTGTTTGTGATAATAAACGGGATAACATGGCGAGTCCCGAGTCAATCCAGTCCATGGGATAGGCGCCGACTGTAAAAGTTATCCAGAAAATTGAGTACATAATTCCAAAAAATATGGGAAGACCCATAATCGGGTGTACTAAAAATGAGTCAATTTTATCGGACATTGCCCTTGTGTCTACAACTGGTTTATGAATTACGACCTCTCTTAAAAGGCCGTCGATAAAACCGTAATAACGCTCCATTATGTAAAGGCTTATGTCATGATGAGTAAGCGTTTCAATATTGTTTCTTAATTTAACTGCCAGGTCGAGAATATTCTGGCCATTTTCTTTATCAGTTAAAATTTTATCAATAAATAAATTGTCATCCTGAAGGAGTTTTAAGGCATACCATTTTTTCGATTCTTCAGGGATTTTAAAAGTTACATTTTTAAGAGATTCAACAATTTCCTTAATTGCCTCATCAAGAAGTTCACCAAGCATCAGACGGCTTTTAAGGGGTTTTGCCATAGCTGCTTCAGCAATTTTTTCTTTAAGTTCGTCAAGTCCTGTTTTTCTGTTTCCAATGGTCTCTATTACAGGAAAGCCTAAAAGCTCTTGAAATTTTTCAAGATTTACTCGCTGTCCTGTTTTTTTAGCTTCATCAGACATATTGAGGCAGAGGACCACTTTTTTATTGTTGAGCATTATCTGTACAAGGAGAACAAGACTTCTTGCAAGTGCAGTCTCATCAACCACTACTGTAACAACATCAGGCTGATTATTAATTAGTTCATTCTGGGTAACAGTCTCTTCAGGGGAGTAGGATGTGAGGCTGTAGGTTCCTGGAAGATCCTGAATATTATATTCGACACCGTTGTGAGTGTAGTAACCTTCTCTTTTTTCAACTGTTACACCTGTATAATTTCCAACTTCCTGATTTGAACCTGTAAGTCCATTAAAAATTGTTGTTTTACCGCAATTTGGACTTCCGGCGAGAGCAACATTAATTTTTTTTACCGTATTATTTTCACTCATTTTAAACCTAAGATAACCGCTTTGAAATTAAATATTTTCAACAAGAATCGTTTCGGCCTCTTTTTTGCGGAGACTAAGCTGAAAACCCTGAAATTTAATCCATATGGGGTCTCCTGAAAGGGATTTTCTTTCTACCAGTATGTTGACTCCGGGAATAATTCCCATGTCGAGAATACGCTGTCTAACGGGCCCAAGTCCTTTAATATGTACTGCGCGACACTTCTCCCCTGCTTTGAGATGGCTTAAAGGCAGCATTTTTGCCCGTCGACACTCCTTATCTGAATCTTTAAGGGAACATCCCCCTGTACATTTATGAACTTCATCATTAATCAGGGAACAACTTTTATATAAGTTGATTATATTTTTACCTTCAGGGCATGACTGTACAAATTCTAAAAATCTAACCATCTTGTCCATGCTTGCATCAGAAAGGGTATGTTCAAAAGAGCATGCGTCTAAAAGGGCATCCTCTTCAGGAACATCAAGCACTTCTTTAAGAAATTTAACCAGGAGTTTGTGTTTAGCGTAAATTCGCCTTGCTTCTGTCATCCCTTTTGGAGTTAAATCAATATACTCTCTTTTTTCATATGTTATCAATTCCAGCTGGGCGAGTTTTTTCATAGCAGAAATAACTGATGCGGATCGAACGTTTCTGGCTTTGGCAATATCTTTTACACGGGCAAGTTTATTATCTCTTACAAGTTCAAAAATCGTTTCAAGATAATCTTCTAAAGAACTGCTTAAAATACTGGAGGAGATTTTTTGTTCAACCATGTAGACACGTCTACCACAATTAGTCAAGTTGTCAAATTAAAATTAAATTGCGTATAAAATTTAAATTATCACTAAATATTTAATTTGACACGAATGTTTTGGGCTGATAAGGCATCTTTTGAATGCAGGTGCGAACCGAAGGCCATTTAGTAGAAATGGTAGGCGGGCACTGTTTATACCAAGATTCGCCGATCTTCAGTTCCAGCCCAAGTTTTATTGGGACGTAGGCCAATGGTAGGCCACAGGTTTTTGGTACCTGTGATTGCAGGTTCGACTCCTGCCGTCCCAGCAATAGGGTAACATCCCAAAAAAATCAGCTTTCTATAAATGCCAAGGAGCATGTTTTTTATGAATAGCAAAAAACCATTAATAATTTCTGGTAGTGCAAACCGAAATCTTTCTGAACAGATAAGTAAATCTTCAGGCATCAATCTTTGTGAGGCTACTATTAAAAGATTCGCTGACGGAGAAATATTTGTCCAGATTGAACAGAGTGTCAGAGGAGCACATGTATTTGTTATTCAACCCACATGTCCTCCGGCAAATGATAATCTGATGGAACTTCTCATTATGATAGATGCTTTAAAAAGAGCATCTGCAGCATCGGTAACAGCTGTGACTCCCTATTACGGATATGCCCGTCAGGACAGGAAAGTATCCCCAAGAACTCCTATCACAGCGAAACTTGTGGCAAATCTTCTGACAGCTGCAGGGGTAAACAGAGTGGTCTCTCTTGACCTTCACGCTGATCAGATTCAGGGATTTTTTGATATTCCATTTGATAATCTCTACGGCCTTGAGGTTTTAAGTAATCACATAAAAACACAGGTTACAGATGATGTTGTTATTGTATCTCCAGATGCGGGTGGTGTATCGAGAGCAAGAAGTTTTGCTCAGAAGCTTCGTGCCAACCTTGCAATTATTGATAAGAGAAGACCTAAAGCAAATGAATCTGCTGTTATGCATATTATCGGTGAAGTTAAGGATAAAAACTGCATCATTGTTGACGATATGATTGATACAGCGGGTACTCTATGTAATGGAGCCGAGGCCATTATGAATGCAGGTGCAAAAAAGGTTATGGCTGCTATAACCCACGGTGTTCTTTCAGGTCCGGCAATTGACAGACTGGAAAAATCTGTTTTACATAAATTATTTATTACAGATACAATTCCTCTGTCCGAGGAAAAACAGGCAAGAGGCAGAATTGAAGTTGTCTCAACGGCTTCTTTAATTGGCGAAGCAATAAAACGAATTCATATGGGGCAATCATTAAGCTCACTGTTTTGTGAGGATTAAACCGTAATAATATAGAACCTAATATAATATAAGGATAAGGTGAATTAAATGGATTTTCATGATTTAGAAGTATCTGTAAGACTTACAAGAGGAAAAGGCGCGGCAAGACGACTTCGCAGAGCTGAACTTGCGCCAGGTGTTATTTACGGAAAGAATGCGGCAGTACAACCTGTTACTTTAGTGCCGTCAGTTCTTGTAAAAGCATTGGCTGGTCCTTTACGTGTTAACACACCATTGAATATAATTGTAAATGACCCTGTTACAAAAAAGAAGAGTGCGGTTCTGGCAATAGTCAAGGATCACCAGTATGACCCCATTACAAGAGAGCTCCTTCATGTGGATTTTCTTGCAATAGATGAAAATCAGCATATTGAGGTTACAGTTCCTATTATTAAAACCGGCCGCTCCATTGGTGAGCAGATGGGTGGTATTTTACGTATGGTACGCCGTAATGTAAAAGTAAGCTGCACTCCTCATAACATTCCTGAATCAATTATTATTGATGCATCTCAACTTAAAAATAATATCACTTTACATGTTTCAGAAGTTGATATGCCTGAAGGTGTAACTATTAATCTTCCTCCCAATAAAGCGATACTTACTATTTCCGCAATTTCAAATGATGATGATAAAGCAGAAGATGTTAAGAAATAACTAAGATAGTACCACTTATTAAATCTGGAACTTTGGACCATGGATAATACCTTTCTCATTGCTGGTCTCGGCAACCCTGGAATTCAATATTCTCTGACAAGACATAATGTCGGGTTTATAGTCGCAGATATGCTGTTATCAATGATGAGAGGTGGCAACTATTTGGAAAAATTCAACGCTGAATATTCTAAATGCAATTATAAATCCTTTCAGGCTGTTATTTTAAAACCGATGACCTTTATGAATTTAAGCGGTCAAAGCGTCTCCAGAGCCTGTTCTTTTTATAAAATTGGCATCAATCAGGTAATAATTATTCATGATGACATTGATTTGGATTATGGTATTGTGCGGGTGAAATCCGGAGGAGGAACCGGAGGACACAAAGGGATTGAATCGTGTAAACAAGAGCTTGGTACCACTGATTTCTTACGAGTAAGAGTTGGTGTTGGAAGGCCGGTTCACGGTGATGTCTCAAATTTTGTTTTAAGTAACTTTTCGGCAGATGAACAAATTATTCTGGAGTCTGTCGTTAAAACCGCAGCGGAAGCTGTAATGCACATTTTAGAATTTGGAACAACCAAAACTATGAATCAATTTAATAAACGTCAAGGAGATAGCTAATGGATTACAACACATTAATCTACATTACACCAATTGCTGGTGTACTAGCGCTTATTTTCGCGTTCGTAAAAACAACGCTGATAAATAAAGCAGATCCCGGAACCCCTAGAATGGTCGAAATTGGCGGCCATATCAGAGATGGAGCAATGGCCTTTCTGGCTCGTGAATACAAAGTACTTTCACTCTTTGTAATTGTTGTTGCTCTGCTTTTAGGTATTTCTAATGGAATTATGAAAGACGCCAGCTGGCTTGTTGGTGTATCTTTTGTTGTTGGTGCAGTATGTTCCGGACTTGCAGGATTTTTTGGAATGCGTGTTGCGACAGCTGCAAACATTCGTACAACTGCTGCTGCCAGAACAGGTCTTAACAATGCCCTTGCAATTGCTTTTAGTGGCGGTGCTGTTATGGGTATGAGTGTTGTTGGCCTTGCAACACTTGGTCTTGGTGCTCTTTTTATTATTTTATCAAAGGTACTTGATTTCGAACTTAACACTAATCTTGTTGTAAACACTGTTACAGGATTTTCTCTTGGTGCAAGTTCAATTGCTCTTTTTGCCCGTGTTGGTGGTGGTATTTATACTAAAGCTGCAGACGTTGGCGCTGACCTTGTTGGTAAAGTTGAAGCTGGAATTCCCGAAGATGATCCTCGCAACCCTGCAACAATTGCTGATAACGTTGGTGACAATGTTGGTGACGTTGCGGGTATGGGCGCTGACCTTTTTGAATCATATGTTGGTTCAATTGTTGGAGCTATGGTGCTCGGCTCAGTATGGATTGAATCTTTTAAAGAAGTTCATGTTGCTGAAGGTACACAATACAATGCAATTTTGTTTCCAATGATTGTTGCTTCAGTTGGTATTGTACTTTCAATTATTGGAACATTTTTTGTTCGTACTCACGAAGGGGGAAATCCTCAGACAGCTTTAAATGTTGGAACATTTGGAACAGCAATTCTTACAGCTGCAGCTACTTTTGTTCTTGCCAAGGTAATGCTTCCTGCGAAATGGACTGTTGACGGAACCACATTTACATGGTGGGGCATTGCTCTTGCTGCTGTTATCGGTCTTATTGCGGGTACTCTTATTGGTATAATTACTGAGTACTACACAGGGGAAAACAAAAAACCTACAAATGATATCGCTGCTGCTTCTGAAACAGGTGCTGCTACAAACATCATTAAAGGTCTTGCAATTGGTATGTCTTCAACAACATGGCCAATTATTGTTCTTGCAATTGCAATTGTTGCAGCTTTTCAGCTTGCAGGACTATACGGTATTGCAATTGCTGCTTTAGGTATGCTTTCCACAACTGGTATTCAGCTTGCTGTTGATGCATACGGACCAATTGCTGATAACGCAGGCGGTATTGCTGAAATGGCTGAACTTCCACATGAAGTTCGAGAGCGTACTGATAAGCTTGATGCCGTAGGTAACACTACTGCTGCTATTGGAAAAGGTTTTGCTATTGGTTCTGCTGCTCTTACAGCGCTTGCTCTTTTTGCAGCTTTCAGAACTCAGATTCAGGGTATTTCCGATTTAACCGGACTCCACATTAATACTGAACTTAAAATTGATGATCCGATAGTGATGGCTGGTCTTTTTATTGGCGGAATGCTTCCTTTCCTCTTCAGTTCATTTGCTATGAATGCTGTTGGACGCGCTGCTGGCGCTATGATTGAGGAAGTTCGTCGTCAGTTCCGTGAAATTCCTGGTCTTCTTGAAGGAAAAGCAACTGCCGAGTATGCAAAGTGTGTTGATATTTCAACTGCTGCTGCTATTAAAGAGATGGTAGTTCCTGGTTTGATTGCAGTACTTGTTCCTGTTGCTGTAGGATTTATTAGTATACGAGGTCTTGGTGGAGTGCTTGCAGGTGTTACTGTATCCGGTGTTCTTATGGCGCTGTTTCAGTCAAATGCAGGTGGTGCATGGGATAATGCTAAAAAACATATTGAGGGTGGAGCAAACGGCGGTAAAGGTTCTGACGCTCATGCTGCTGCGGTTACCGGTGATACTGTTGGTGACCCCTTCAAAGATACTGCAGGTCCTGCCCTTAACATTCTTGTAAAACTCATGAGTGTCGTATCTCTTGTTTTAGCCCCTGTATTTGCACAATGGGGCGACCTTTTCTTTAAATAAACTGCCTTCTTTTTGGTTTTTTTAAACAAACCACTCCATCCCAGTACAGATATTTTCATACAAATTTATTAACTGCCAGATTTTGATAAACTTTTATTAAATTAAACCGATCGCCTTATGCATACTTG
>JAFGVO010000475.1 GCA_016937935.1 Deltaproteobacteria bacterium
CCAGGTAAAGTTCAAAAAGAGACACCTAAAAAGAGCAGTTCCAGCAAAACAGCCAAGGCACCGGCAGTATCTAAGGCCCCGATTGTTAAAAAAGTAAAGATAATGGCTTCTTATGATTGGTCTATGAGAAGTGCTTTAAGCGCTTTTGCCAGATTTTATGACAGACCCTTGAAATATAAACGCAAACAGTATGTTATGGAGCTTGGCCGCATTATTGCCGAGCCTCAGGTTTGCGGTGATAATCTTAAAAAAGATGTTGATTTTGTTGTTGACAGAACAACTCATTGGAATGCCTATTACAAAATGTGGGCACAGCAGGCACTTAACTCAATGGTGCAGTCTGCAAATCACCCCAATACTTTTGAAAATCATGACAAGCATCACACCTATGATCTTATGGCAAGGGCAATACATCCTGATGACCATTTTCCAAAAACAGTTTTACTGCCCCAGTATGCACCTTATACAGCAGAGCAGAAACAGCAGGAAATGTGGGAATATTACCAGTCTCTTATTATAAACAACACAAAGTATGGATGGGATCCCCACCGTCGTGAAACAGACTGGAACAAGGTTAACGAGAGTTATGAAAGAGCCCAGAAATTTAAAGAAAAAAATGATTTGATGAGAGACCAGTTTTACTGCAAAGGCAATTATATTCAGGAAGTAATGGAAAAGCATTTTAATAATCAGTATCCTGTCTGGCTTAAAAAGGCCTTCGGCGGCGGGGGATCTGATGTTTTTAAAATCAAGAGTCTTGATGAATTATACAAAAAATATGATGAAACAGGCGGAAAACCCTTCCATATTCAGGAATCAGTTGAAAACTATGATATTTTTATCCGCTGTATGGCAATAGGGCCGCAGATACTTCCCATGAAGTTCCAGCCTGACGAACCTCTCCACGAACATTACAGCCCCGAGAAGATCACTGTTGACAAAGATGTTTATACACGCATGGAAGCCTATGTCATGCTGATTAATGCATATCACAGATGGACATATAACAGTTTTGAATGCATTATAAAGGACAATGTAATAAATCCCATTGATTTTGCCAATGCATGTCCTGACAGCAACTTTACATCCCTTCATGCTCATTTCCCATGGCTTATCAAGTCTCTTTACAAGTGGTTTGCTTTCTGCGCAGTTACTGAAAAGGACATGCGTGTTGACATGGAGCAGGTAAAATATCTTAAGGTTCTCAATGATCCCAAAATTTCTCAGAAAAAGAAATTTGACCATCATTACAAACTTTCAAAAGATTATTTTGAGATTGATGAATTTAATAAATTCTGTGCTGAAAATTTTGCTGACATTGACAGCTCAATTACAGATTTTTATAAACAGAACGAAGAGAGTATTCTTGATACTGCAATTCGTTTTTCGGATTTCCCGGAAAATGAACATGACAAATTTTACCGTCATTATAAGGATATAATGGATAATACATTTAACAGAGATCCTCAAAGTTATCTTACAGATGTTATTTTCAGTTAAGTTGATATATTATTATTTTCAAATCATATTTAACCAGTATAAAAGCGGGATTTTCCCGCTTTTTTTTATTTAAAATATTGTATCCCGGTGTTGATAACTTGCTTATTTAGTGTTAATCTGCATAGTGGCATGAATTGAATTTTTTGAGTTTATTCAATTAGTTATCAAATTTTATTTAAATATTAAGGAGATCAAATGACCAGCAAATCCACTTTTAAATACTATGAATCCCACAGTGATATCTCTTTGGTCAGGGCAGCAGCTGAAACCCTTTTTAATGAAAAAAGAAAAGGAAAGAGATCCGAAGTTCTTAATATGAAAGCTTTGTATGAAAAGGCATGCAACTGCTCAGGGGTAACAAGCACAGACAGAAAAGTTGACCCTGATATTATCAGGGAGTTCAATCTTCCTTTTAATGCACATGTGCTTAACCATAATCACGGGAGGGTTGTAGGAAGAAACGCCAAGATCAGGCACTTTTACAACAGAGCCCGGGGCAGTGAGAAAAAAGAGCTTGAAAGTCTTGTTCTGGAAGCTGTTTACCAGATGAGTCACAGGGAGCTGTTTATTGCAGAAGCCTGCCTTGGACTTGACCCGGATCTCATGATAAAGGCAAGAATGATAACTTCTGAAAACAATCTTATAAACATGTATAACTGGTCATTAAATTTTATGCCCTTTGAACTTATAAAAGACAAATATTCAGATTCAGCGGCTCTTGATATACAGGATATTCTGGTTGTGTCTTTTCCGGACTGGAAGGACGATCTTAAAAGAGATGAATATAAACACGGAACAGTTATAGTTGATTATGAGCATAACACAATTTTTATACTTGGGCTCAGATATTTCGGGGAGCACAAGAAGGGCACTCTTACTCTTGCCTGGTCATCAGGAATGCGCCTGGGCAGGGTTGCCTGTCACGGCGGTATAAAAGAGGCCGATTTTAACGATGAAAATATGGATAATTCCAGGAAAGTTATTGCATTTTTCGGTTTGTCCGGTTCCGGAAAATCTTCCCATACCAACAGTCATGACAATGGCGGCTCTCTGCCTGAAAATACAGTTGTAACAATTGCACATGATGATGCGTTTCAAATTGATCTTGTAAATAAAAAGTGTACTGTCTGGGAGCCTTCATTATTTGATAAAACAGATCAGCGTCCCTATAATCATCCAGACTGGAAACAGGTAGTGAGTACTCAAAATCAGCTTCTTGTTTGTGATGAGGATAATAATATTTTCCCCGGGGGTCTGGATGTACGAAACAAAAACGGCAGAGCTATTTTCAGCCGTTCTCTTTTAGGACGGTATAAAAATAGTATCGGCTTTCCTGATTCAATCAATTGGCTTATGAAAGATTCAAGTCTTCCGCCGGTTATTAAACTTGGCAGTCCGGAACTTGCGGTTGCCTTCGGAACAACGCTCATGACTAAAAGAACAGCCGCTGAAGATGTTTCTGAAGATGAAATGAATAAACTTGTTTTTGAACCTTTTGCCAATCCTTTCAGGGTTTACGAACTCTATAAAGATTGTGAAGGCTTTCTGGAGCTTTATAAAACAGGCGCTGATTTTCATTCTTTTAATTCCGGCGGTTTCTGGAAAACATCTGATTCAGATGTTCAGGCCATACCTCTTAAGCTTTCTTTGCGTTTGCAGACGGCCTTATTAAAAAATGAAATATCCTGGATTCCCTGGACAATGTTAAAAAATGCTTTTATACCAGAGCCCTCCTGCATAGATAAAATATGGCCCGGTTATTCCAAAATTTACGACTCTGAAAAAGTAATAAACAAGGAAAAATATGATGAACTTTTTAAAAGCCGCATGGCCCAGCGTATTGATTTTATTGAAAAATCCCTCAGGGCAGACCGGCCCGATTTATGTGACAGCCTAATCCATGCCTTTGAGTAAAGTTTAAAATGATTGTTTTATTTTCTAAAATAAATTATTTTTAAAGAGAGATTAATTATTTTTAAATAAGTTTATAACTTATCGTTCAGGCACTAATCATAAATTAAAGGCAGGAGA
>JAFGVO010000476.1 GCA_016937935.1 Deltaproteobacteria bacterium
TTCCCATTATGCCGATACAGTTACAGATAAGAGAAAATTGTATATTTTTTCTTTTAAATATATAAATAAAAAAATAGCTTTGACAGGCAAAATTTAAGTTGAGAAGGCAACCTTACAGGGAGGATGTACTTTATTATGAAAATTAACAATACCACTATCAGTGATAACCTGAACAAAATTCAGGGGAAACAGACCAAACCTGCACCTCAGACAGAAAAGACAGGTAAAAATTTCACTTCTGAGCTTGATAAGGCCAATACTTCAAGGCCGGATGCCGGCCAGAACATACAACGACCCATGGCAAGACCTCTTACAGGTATTACCACGATGTCGCCCGTTTCAATGGCCCTGGCCAACAGCGAAATAGAAGAAGCAGTTAAACTTGCTTCTCAGGTTCCTGATATTCGTCAGAAGAAAGTTGATGAAATAAAAGAGAAACTTGAAAAGGGCGAATACAAAATCGACCCGCGTAAAGTTGCTCAGAAAATGATTGACACGGGAGTAGCTGAACAGCTTATGAGGCCTATTTAAAGGTAAAAATTCCGGGGTGCGGCAAATGGAAATTTCAGACATGGAAATTTCGGATAATCAAAATAATACAGGGTCAGATGAATTAAAACTTTCAGAGCTTTCCGGTATGATTGAATATGCATTGGAGAGTTGTATTAACCTGATGAATAATTTTAAAAAAGCACTTTTAACAGGGCTTAAAGATGAGATTGATCTTTCTCTTGTTCAAATTCAGGCTGCATCTGATGAGTTGGAAGCACTTCAGTACAGAAGACTTACTGTTATAAAACAGCTATCCAGGTCATGGGGCGTTCAAGTTCCGGTAGATTTGTCAAAAATGTTATTAACTGTTAATCTGCTTTTAGAAAAAGGCTTTTTATCTTTTGATCCTATCAGTATAAAAGAAAGAGAGCTTATTTTAAAACTTGCGGGAGTTACAAATCTTTGCAGACAGATGGCAGCTGATACAATGGATACAATGAGCCTTACATACAAATTGATCAGTAAAGAATTTAATCCCGGGCACTCAATGTATAATCACAGCGGTAAAGTGGGTAAAAATCAAGGTCAAAGGAGCATACTCGACACAAAGGGCTGAAATTATAAATAAATACAAGCCCTGTTAGGAGAAGAACAATGCCAAGTACTTTTGGAACTCTGGAAATTGGCAAATCAGCACTTTTTACCAACATGAAAGCATTAAATGTTGTTGCACACAACATTTCAAATGCGAATACTCCTGAATATGCCCGCCAACGTCCGGATATTGTCAGCCGTCCCAGTGAGACTCTTAAAACATTTGCTTCTGAGCCCTATCTGGGGCAGGTTGGATCCGGAGCTGGAATTGATAGAATTCAGCAGTACAGGGATATGTTTCTTGACGGAAGATTGCGACAGGAAAGATCTTCCCAGAGTTACTGGTCAAGCGTTAAAGATAATCTGCAGCAGGTTGAGTACATTATGTCAGAACTTTCTGATTCCAGCGTTAGAACAGGGATGTCCTCGTTTTTTAATGCCCTGTCAGATGTTGTTGAAAATCCGGTTTCTGTTTCAACACGAACAGTATTAAAGGAAACCGCCGTTACAATGACATCATTTTTTAATGATACCTATGAAAATCTGGATACCCTGAGGAAAGATATAAATACTGTTGTTTCTGAAAAGATTAATCAGGTTAATGTGCTTGCTGATAAAATTGCTGAGCTTAACCGTGAAATAGGAGTAACTTCAGCTCAGGGCACAGAGCCCAATGATTTAAGGGACCACAGAGAGTTGGCTCTTAAAGAATTATCTGAAATAATTTCTATTGATGTAGAATATGATGAACAGGACAAGGTCATTGTCAGAGCTGGAACACGAGAGCTTGTTAACAGAATTCATTCCAATGAGCTGAAGGTAGTTGAAAACAAACTTAATGACGGTCTATATGATATAAGGTGGGCGGATGAAAGGGACAACATGTCCTATGATACCGATGTTGTATCTGTAGCAGCAAGGCCTTCAGCTCCTGCACGAAATTACACAATAACAGTAAATAATCTGGCCCGGTCTGAAATTATTTCAAGTGCACCTGTTTTTCCGGATACAAATGCTTCCCTTTCTTCAATTTTCCCGGGGATTTCATCGGGCAGTCTCACAATTAACGGGCAGGAATTCAATGTTGATGCGGATAATACTTCTTTGCGTGAGTTTACAGATCTTGTTAACAACAGAAACGCCGGAGTAACTGCATCATGGGAAGAATCAGTTCCCGGAGCATATTCATTAAGCCTTAAAAGTGATATAACCGGAATTGATAATGAAATGAGTTTGGGTTTGTCATCAGATAAAAGTAATCTGTTTTCCCAGCTTGGATTTATAACCGGATATGACGGCAGCGGTAAGGGCATAAAAAACAACGCACAAATAATTCAAAGTGCGGCGGATGCTTCTTTTGATCTTTTTGACGGTGTTTCCAGTGTTACCCACTCTTCAGGAGTCAACAGAATAGATGATTTCTCAGTTATAAAAGATACTGTTTTTGAGCTTCAGGGAGTTGGAACAACATATATTGAAATAAACCCCACTGTCAAATCATCTGAGATTAAAGCTCTTTTGGATGTAAGGGATTATGAAATACCAAAAGTTATGGAAGGCCTGGACATAATGGCCTGGGAACTTGGAAATTCAATTAATAAAATTCATTTTCAGGGGTTTGGCCAATCTGGTCAGACTCAGAATAACCTTTTTACAGCTTATCATGGATATGAAAATTTTCCTGAGCCCCATAAGGATGCAGCAAGGTATTTTTCTGTTGATCAGGCAATAATTGAGGATCCTTCTGCAATTGCAGCTTCAAAAGGAATATTAAGATCCGGTGCCGTTCTGCCGGAGTCTCTGGGTGAAGGTAATTCCGAGAATATGCTTGAAATTTTTAATTTCAAGGATGTAAAAGCCTTTTCCAACAATACAGCAAATATACAGGATTATTATATTTCCATTAATTCCGAAGTGGGTATTCTTGCAAATAATGCGGATACCATGGTTGAGCAGAAAGAGTATGTAATAAACAATCTTGATAATAAAAGACAGGAAGTTATGGGAGTTAATCTGGACGAGGAAATGGCTGAACTAATTAAATATCAGCAGAGTTATGCTGCTGCTTCAAGATTCATATCATCTTTTAATTCAATGCTTGATGCATTGATAGGTATGGTATAATAACCGCAGTAAAAGAGGGGGCAGTTTAATATGTCAAGAATTTCAAGCCATGAAACAAGTTCAACTGTTCTTTTTAATTTAATGAATATTGAAAAGAGCATGTCTGACCTGTCTAACAAGATATCCACGGGCAGAAGGATAAATTTTTTTCACGATGATCCTACTGCAATGTCTCTTACTTTAAAATATGAGCGTGTTTCAGCCGAGGCAGAGAATTATCAGCGTCAAATAGATGCAAGCCGTGCCTGGCTTGATGAAACTGATTCAACTTTGCAGAGTATGAGCAAGGTTGTTAAAAGAGCAAAGGATTTGTCTCTTCAGGCTGCAAACGGAAGCAATGATGATGACAGCCTTCTTGCAATAGCACAGGAGGTGGGACAGATAATTGATCAAATGGTTACACTTGGAAATGCCCAGTATGACGGGCGGTATCTGTTTTCAGGCCAGCAGATCAGCGACCCGCCTTTTAAGAAAACAGTTTCTTCAGCAGGTGAAACTGTTGAATTTAACGGTGACAGTAACGGGCTTAAACGCAGAATAGGCCCGAGTTCATATGTGGACATTTCTACATCTGGTTCAAAAGTATTTTTTCCTTCCTTAACAAAAGAAACACCCCTTGCATCTTTAAGATCAGGTCATGGTATTGCTGACGGGGATATTCAGATTGTTGATAAAAACGGCAATGCGGCCACAGTTTCAGTGGCATCTCCGCCAATGAATTCAACAGGCGATCTTATTGATTCAATAAACAGTTCCGGCATTGGAGTTTTTGCCCGTATAAACAGCGGTCAAAACGGAATAGATATTATTGATATATCCGGTGGCAAGGGCAGAATGTCTGTAAGCGATATTAATAATGTTACAGCTTCAAATCTTGGAATAGCTTTTGATACTGCAGATTCAGAGATAAAGGGAGAAAATCTTTATCCTGATGATTCAACTTTCAGAAGTCTTATAGAGTTTAAGCAGGCCCTTGAAAATGAGGATTTTGACACAATCAGAAATAAAACCATAGGTGATCTTTCGGGCGCTCTTGACAAAATTGTAAACGCTCTTTCAGAAGTGGGCGCCAAAACAAACCGGCTCGATTTTACCGAGCAGAGGTTAAGTGATTCCAAATTTCATATGGATGAACTTGCATCAAAAGAAAGAGATCTTGATCTTGCTGAAGGCATTATGAAGCTTAAAGAAATCGAGACAGTACAGCAGGCTGCCCTGGCAATGGGAAGCAGAATACTTCAGATTTCTCTGGCTGATTATTTATAATAAAATTTAAAATTTATATGTGAGGTAAAATGAAATTAAGGACCACCAGATTTGGTGAAATAGAAGTAGCTGATGATAAAATAATTAATTTTCCTGAAGGACTTTTGGGTTTTGCGGATAAAAAAAGATATACAATTTTATCGGGTGATGAAGATTCTCTTTTTAAATGGCTTCAATGTATTGATGACGGTGCTTTGGCATTTATTACAATTGAACCGGATATTTTTATGGAAAAATACAGCCTGGATCTTTCTGACACAGATGTGGCGGCACTGAGTATAGAAACCCCTTCGGATGTTCATATTATTACACTTGTAACAGTACCAGCTGATCCTTCTAAATTGAGTTCTAACCTGCAGGGTCCTATTGTAATAAATCATAGAAAAAAACTTGGAAAACAGGTTATTTCAACTCATCCTGATCATAAACTGAGATATTTTCTCATGAATAATGACAAGGAGGAGGAATGCTAGTATTAACAAGAAAACTGAATCAGAGTATTATGATTGGTGATGAAATTGAGATTAAAATTATTGACATTAAACAGGGTCAGGTAAAGATCGGCGTTGTTGCTCCTCGAAATGTAAAGGTTCACAGAAGTGAAGTTTATGAAGAGATTCAGCGGGAAAATATATTGGCTGCCAAGGCTCCAAGCACAAATGATCTTTCAAATCTTAATAATATATTCAAGGGCAATTTAAAGAAAAAA
>JAFGVO010000477.1 GCA_016937935.1 Deltaproteobacteria bacterium
ATGCCCGCATCACCTAAAGCTGTAAAGAGTTTTCCGGCAATACCGGGGCGTCTTCGCATGTTCTCACCTACAACTGCCAGTACGCACTGATTTTTTTCTACTGAAGGCTTATCCACAATGCTTCTTTCAATTTCCCTGGCAAACTCATCATTGATGGTGTTTACAGCTTTGTCCTCATGTGATGACGTAACAGCAAAACAGATTGAATGTTCACTTGACCCTTGACTAATCATAATCAGATTTACACCACTTTTGGCAAGAGCCGAAAACAGTCGTCCGGCTATTCCCTTCTCACCAACCATTCCCCCGCCCTCCATTCTAATAAATGAGACATTTGAAATAGTTGATATTCCGGTTATTAAAAAGGTTGAAGATTTAACCTCTTTTTTTATAACTGTACCTATAAATTTCGGGTTGAATGTATTTAAAACTTTTAACGGAATGTTGTTTACAGTTACTGGAAGCATGGTCGGAGGATGAATAACCCTTGCGCCAAAATGGGAAAGCTCCATGGCCTCTTCGTAGGTCATCTCTAAAATTGATTCCGCATCTTTTACCATTAACGGATTCGCTGTAAGCACACCATCAACATCTGTCCAGAGTTCAACAACATCCGACTTTAAGGCAGCACCAAGAATTGCAGCTGTATAATCAGATCCATCTCTGCCAAGAGTTGTGCCAAAGCCGGATTTTGAACGGGCGATAAATCCTGGAAATACTAAAACCTCACCCATTTCAATTTTTAATTTTGATAACTTTTTCTCGGTATCATTAAAATCTACATTTGCCTTGCCAAACTGATCATCTGTTACAAAATAATCTCTACTGTCAATTCGCCTGGCATTTAAACCTTCTCTTAAAGCCGCAAGAATAAATATTTTAGAACTGCAAAGCTCTCCAAATGACATAATCCTGTCCAGCACTTTGTTTGAAAGTTCTCCTAATGCATATATTCCATCACAAATACTGAAAAGTTCTTCGCACTCACTATTTATAAACTCGATGCACTCCCCGCTCAAATCAATATCACCGGCAATTTCATCAATCACATTCAAATGTCTTAATTTTAAATCATTTAAAATTTTCTTATAGTTATCATCTTTATTGGATGCGACATTGGCAGCATCAATAATAATGTCAGTAACACCTTTAAGGGCAGAAACAACAACTAAAACAGACTCTTTTTCTGCAGCATCTTGTATAATATTTACAGACTTCATAATTGCATTTTTATCAGCAACAGAACTGCCGCCAAATTTCATAATTTTCATAACAAACCTCTGTTTTAGACTTAAATTATTTAAAAATATAAATCAGATCTGTGCGAGATGACGCCTTGCAACATCAGCCCATTGACCCACTGGCTCAAGAACAAGATATTTTTTCCAGTATGTGGCTGCAGATTCAGTCTGATTAAGACGAAAAAGTGTCATAGCAAGATTATAAAGAGCATCAGTAAATTCAGAATCGTATTTTACTGCATCTTTAAAAAGCTTCTCGGCCTCTTTCAGATTACCGTATTCAAACTCAATAAAACCCAAATTGTAAAGTGCATCAGGACGCATGGGTTCAATCTCAAGTGATTTTAAATATAGCGCCCTTGCATCTTCAACAGAACCTCTCCTGAATCTTAAATTACCAAGATTTATGTATGCATTGGCAATGGTAGGATCGAGAGTAATACACTGATGATAAGCAAATTCAGCCTTATCAAATGTCAGTTCTTCTTCGTCAAGAACGGTTCCTTCAATATACCACTCATATGCAGTTTTATTACTCATGCTATTTGATCTGTCAGGCAGCGATGCAACTACATCATCCTCCAGATTTTGAACTGTAAAATCAAAAACAAGCTGCCCCGAATCAACCTCAAACTCCCTGCCCTCTTCAATAACAGTTACCTTTTGAGAGTCACCTGTTATTCTTAACCTGCTCATTGGATGACTTGTTTTAGGCAGAATATCCGACAGTGAAGAAATGAGAACTCTTGTCTTTTGCAAAGAGACACCATTTTCCAAAAGTTCTAAAGCGGACCTTATACTTATTAAATCTGAAAAACTATATCGACGCCTATTGCCAATAACAGCAGAGGGAGTTATAAAACCCGATTTATCCCAATACAGAAGACGACCGTCAGAAATATTAAAAAGACTTGAAACTTCTTTTTTGGTAAATGTGGCACTCATAGACGAACTGTTTCCACCCACATATTTTGTTTTAAATATTTCATTTAAACTCTTTTTTCTTTTCTCAGATTTATTAATAATAACATTTGAAGTTTTTACTTCATCATCTTTAACAATCATTCTACCCTCTTTACCTTTTGAGGCACCCTTAAATTCTACAAAAAGGATCTCTTTGGCAGCTCTATTATCATTATGCTTATCCATTACATTCCCTCTTTGGGGATAACATCTCTTAGAATAGCATTATCATCAGCTAAAACAGAACCGCAAATATCAATATCTATCAAAATTGAATTCTTGACAATATTGAACTCGAGTTCAGTCTCAAGGGTTCCTTTGATGATTAAACTGGACCTCTGTTCAGCTTCTCTCCTTGCGAGACGCATTAAAGAGAGTCTAAAGGGAATAGATTGCTTCAGATGTTTTAAAAGATCCTTTGCAATTAACTCTCTTTTAGAGGGAATCTTAATATCACTAAAGAGGCTGTTAATATCGACAGTTACCATTGAACTGCCTGAATAGACATCACCTATAGTGAGCTCACTGTTTACATAGCCTTCACTTTTAATATCCGCAAACCCGAGCACAATTTCATATGCTGCCTGAGATAAACCCTGAGTCTGAAAATATTTAAAAATTGATGGAGTTCCTGCTTTTTTTATTGGTTTCATCATAATGTATGCAAGTGTAGTATAAAAAAAGAGAAGAATCAAAAAAGTGATGTTTTTTTTAAATATCAATTGAAAGGGAGTCTACAATATCAATTTTAGAATAGTCAGTAAGCTCCCCTTTGGCAAAAACAGAAATTTGGGGAATATGAGACTGAATCAGTCTTGCAAGAGGACGCCTTGTAAATGTTCCGGTCAATAATGAGGTGGTTTTACTTTTGCTTAAAGAATGGTTTATCTGCTCAATAACTGAATTTGTAACGTCAGTATTTAATATAAGTTCTTTTCCTCTGGCTGTTTTAATACAGTTTTCAAGAAGCAGATCCTCCGTTATAGAGTCGACTTCAATAATTTTTAACCCGCCTGTGTGTTTTGAAATATCATTTATTGTAGCGCCAAGCCTCAATCTTATGCGAATAAGCATATCATCAAGATCATCAGTAATCTCCTCCCGTGAGAGGGCTTCTAAAATCTGAACAAGATAAGATTCATCAACTCCATCCAGCTTCATTTCAGTTAATATATCAGCAAGAAACGGCAATTGGACTCTTCCATAAACAGATTCACGAACAAGGACCGGATTCTCTTTTGCACAGGTATCAAGAAGTTCTTGCAACCTATCTAGTGTAATTAAAAATTTATCATGAGATAAACTTTTGCCAGGCTCAAGATTCTGATTACCACTTAAAATTTTACTGGCTGTTAAATATGAAACACCTAATAGTCCTGCCATTATCAGAAATGGCCAAAATGGAAGACCGGGAACAATTGACAATAAAAGCATCATTGCAGCGGTTGCAAGTAATGCAAGAGGCTCAGAAAAAATCTGCATTGCTATCTGACTGCCTAATTGAGAAACATTCCCCCCTTGCCTTAGCCTCGTAACAAGC
>JAFGVO010000048.1 GCA_016937935.1 Deltaproteobacteria bacterium
CGACGACGTTTTCAGCGATCAGCCCGAACCGGGAAACTTTATCTATCTGGGGTTGCTAGAGACAGGCGGACCTGTGGTGGCCTTGTCTGCATCCGAAGTACCCTGATGTGCGATCTACTTTTTTTTCAAAAGCGTCTGGGCAACTGCTGTGAGTTGTTCAGGGTGATAGGGTTTGGCCAGAAACTGTACTATATGACTTCTGTTTTTGAGTTCCTCCAATTTGCTCGACCCGCGTGTATACCCTGAAACAAGAATTACCGGCATATGCTCATCAATCAGGTGTATTTTTTCCAGTGTGGAAATGCCATCCATATCCGGCATGATCAAATCAACAATAACTATAGAAATTTCATTTTGATTTTTCCTGAAAACATCAATTCCCTCCTGCCCGCTTCCTGCTTTGAAAACCTTGCTTCCCATGGCCTGCAACATCCGCATTCCCGCACGTAACACCAATGGTTCATCATCTATAAGCAGAACTGTTTTACCATTGAATATTGGCATTTCTTCCAGTGGCCCCGGTGGATAACTGGATAAATCCCTAACTGGAATTTTTCCTTTCTCGGAGGGAAAGGTTAAAGTTATCTCTGTTCCTTTGCCTGGCATGCTTTCCAGGTGAATTTTTCCGTTCATTGCATGCACCGCTCCATACACCATTGACAAACCGAGCCCCGTTCCCTTACCCTCTGATTTAGTAGTAAAAAACGGTTCAAAGACATGCTCCTGAGTCTCAATATCCATTCCATCCCCGGTATCTGTAACCTGTAAATAGACCTGATTTTTTTCAATACCTGTGCGCAATAAAAGAGTCCCTTTGTCCCTCATTGCATCCAGTGCATTGAGACATAAATTCATAACAGCATTTTCGATTTGGCTTCGGTCTCCCTTCATGAGTGGATTACTTTCATGACAAATTGTTTTAATGTGAATATTTTTGTTTGCTGTCCGCTGAAGCAACATAACAGTACTTTCCACCACCTGGTTTAAGGAGAGCATTTGTTTTTTGAAATTACTTTTTCGTGCAAATCCCAGCAGATTTTGGGTTAATTGAGCGCCTCTGTCACATGCTGCAGCAATATTATCCAAATCCTTAAATGTCCGTCCATATTGGCTTAATTCCTGCCTATGTGCAAATACTGAGCCCATGATCGCATTAAGGGTGTTGTTCATGTCATGGGCAACACCACCGGCCAATCTGCCAATTGCCTCCATTTTTTTTGCCTGACGCAACTCATCGGCCAAAGTTCTTCGCTGGCTCACAAAACGTCTCAATTTGTCAGCACCAACGCAAAATAATATCATAAATACAATTGACAATAATGCCTTTGGAGCCCCTTCTGTCCTTTGCATATCAAAAATTAGGCGGAACATGAATCCAGTGGAGATAACGTTAGCCGCAATAAACAGCAGACTAACCTGCCACCCAAACATCAATGCGGCTGCAACCGGTGCAATGAAAACAATCAAATTGGATGTTTCTCCAAAAAATGGAATCATCAGATACAATAAAACCGGATGCAATGCTGTCAGTATGATAACCACACCCAATCGAATATACATATGCATGTCTGGCTTAAATAAGTGCCACTTATTATCTCTTTGAGATGACTGATATTTAAACTTATCATTATTCATATCATTGTTCATAGAGCAAAAACTACTCTACTAAATGTCCATTTACAAGGCCTTTTGAGCCTTTTTCTTTTGGGCTGTGTCCCTTTCAACGAGACTTTTTAGATAAGCAGAGTAATACTGAACAGTGTGAGTTGATTTTTTTAATATAATGGTTTTATTGCGGTGCCAGGTTCATGAGACGTTCAATTTCGCTCTTAACAATTGTTGTATCTTTACAGCTTGCAAATCCACGGTGGCTGGTTCCTGTATTGGTAAGTGTCCATACATATCCGTTGCGGATATTTATTCCTTCGTCAGTGGCAATCTGGTTTGACACAGGACCTCCAGACTGCATATTTTCAGCCTCAATAACCGTTTATATGCAGGAGTCTATAGCAAGAGCATTTGCTGTGATATCACCGCAACCGGCAATGAGAATAGATACCCCAAAAAGTCCATAAAATATGAGCCGAATAACCATTAGAATATCCCCAGTTTTATCCCCAGACTTCCTCCCAGAAGTGGATTTCCAAAAGGTATTTTTTCCCCAAGTTGTACCACCTGACGAGGTAATCCAATACCAATGCGAACTCCTAAAAATATGCCGAACCTCTCAGTTATTAAAAAATCCAGCCCCGGGCGACAATAAAAAACAGCTGCGGCCGCAGTGTCTTTGTTGCTTGTATAATCTCCCTTGCCTTCACCTGAAACTGAGATAAACTGGGCACCTCCATAAATTCCAAACCATGGTTGAAGTCGCTTTGAATGGGTGGGCGGTTTAATTTTAAAGCCCATAGTTATTGCGCTGTTTCGTGCATTTAGAATACCTGATTCGTTTTCATATTTCATGGACATTGTTGGCACTAGACCAAGAATATTAAGGCTGACAATACCAGCGACGGGAAACTCCATTTCAAGAAGAACCTGCAGCGTGACCGGCAGTTTACTGAATCCATAAGTTACTCCCGGTCCCATATACGCAAACATACGATATAAGTGGATTGATTTTTCTTCATCTGTTTTTACTGGCCCAGAAGGCTTGTTATCTGGCAGGGCAGGTTGCTGCTCAGGTTCCGGTTCGGGTTGAATTTTAACTTCGTTAATTTTCATGAGTTCCGCACGAAGCAGTTCTGCTCCCTGAACAATAACTGAACCCGGTGCCCTGATTCCCGGTTCAAATTTAACAGTGTCAACGAGTTTTACATTATTGGTATTTTGATCGTATACCCACACCCGTATCTCCAGGTCATTAATTATTTGCAGCATTGCTGCCGCCTCACATTCAGTCAATATATGGAGGAGTAATGAATCGTTGAGATTCTTTTTTTCAAGATCTTCTTCTTGCGGCTTAACAGTAACTGGAGTGTAGCCTAAATCCCGCAACTCAGCCTCTGCTTTAATATTCAATTCATGATTATCACCATATACCGCAACATTGCGGGTTTCCACGCAATGGGATTTAAAATTGATAAATATAATTATACCAATGGAGGCTGTTATGAGTTTGAGATTCATTTAGAAAAGTTTACTCGGTCTTGGCATCCTTTGCAATTTTTTTAGCAAGCAACGCATGGGGACCATTGGGAAATACCTTTAGATATTGAATAGATGCAGCTATAGCGGCCTTTGAATCTCCGGCCTTGTCAAGGGACTCGATAAGCCTGCCTGCAGCTTCTCTTGTCATATGTCCTGCCAGGTTGTCGTTAATGCACAATCTGAACCATTGGGCAGCTCTCATATATGCGCCTCTGTTAAAATACATCCTTCCTACAGAAAACGCGGCCCGCTGCGCCTGATCTGTTTTTGGAAATCGTGCTCTGAGAATAGTGTATGCCTGTTCTGCCCGGCCTGAATTTCCGCCAAGTCGTGCGGAATCTCCAAGCAACATTAAATCATCACTGGTAGCGCTACCCGTTACCGTATCAAATCCCAGCTGTTCAACAAGGGCCACAGCCTGTTCATAATCTCCGGCTCTTGCTTTTTGTCTCCAGTCAGGTGGAGGGGCTGATAATTCTTTGGTGGTCTTTTTAGAAGGCGTAAGTTTCTTACCTGCTTTATGCTCCATAATAATTATATTGGAATTGGGCAGATCAGGGGATACATCATCTTTGTTCGACGATTTCAACGTAGATGATTTATTACTCTTTAGAGTGATTTTTTTTGTGGATTCACTTCTTCTTATAGATACTTCATTTTGTAAAATAGATGCATCAATTTCTTCTCCGGAAACCAGTATTTTGCCTGCTTTAAGCATTGGACCGGTAATTTGAACTTTTCCATTGTGCATTTTCAGATTGAAAGATTTATCTTCCGGATTCCATGAAGCATTAAATGCAGTGCCGATAACATGTACATTGTAGGGTCCGGCCTGAAATAACCATTTTGTATGGGAAGAGTGCATAATTGATGCGTTAAGTTCTCCGTTTTTAAGCAATAAATCTGCACCGTTTTGTCTGAGTTTTAATATGCGAATTGTGGAATTTTTATTAATATCCACAACAGAACCATCGCTAAATAATAGTTCGTTGGTGTTTTGAGTTGAAGAGACCCATGTGCCTTCATCTAAGCTAGTGCTGTTTCCCTTAATATTTACGGTCATAGTATCGGGCAATAAAAGAAAAAACAGAAGAACCGCTGCAGATAACATTGTTCCAATTGCTGCATAGTAGTAAATTTTTCCTGTAGACCTTTTGTTTGTTTGTGCAAACTCATCCATAAGTTTTTGACGTGCTCTGTCTATGTAGGCATTTTCCTGTGCCGCAGCATCAAGCTGTGCCGCAAAAATATCGTCATGATTTACACCTGAATTATTCAGATCTGCCATCTCGTACCTCTTTTTATCCAATCGGCCAAAACTGGTTCACCTTTGGCCATATCCAGAAATTTTGCCTGAGCACGATCAAGGCGCCGGTTCAGAGTGGCTCTTGATACATTGCAAATTTCAGTCATTTCAATAAATCCCCGTCCGTCGATAAAGCGCAACGCAAAGACGATGCGTTCGTCAGCTGAAAGCTCATCAAGAAGTCTGTACAAAATAATGAGTGCTTCACGTCCCTCAATATCTAATTCTGTTGTTCTTTTATCATTTTGTTCTGTTCCGGTAAAAACCATAAACATTCTGCGACGTTTTCTCTGCCTTATACGGCCTCTTGAAACAAATACAGCCACTCGCGAGATCCACGCTTTAAGACTCGGGGCATTTTTTACTGTGTGGATACTTTTGTAGGCCTGCACAAAGGTCTCGCTGATGAGGTCGGGTATTTCGTCATCCACACCCATAATTCGCAATATTACCCGTTCAACATGTTTTGCATATCGCTCGTAAAGCGCTCTTTTTGCACCATTATCACTATTTTTAATGGCCTTTAAAAGTGCTTCATCATCTCCTTTAAAATCGAGAAAATAGACACTTCCATTTTGTGATGTTTTTTCTATATGACTTGAATTATGAGTTTTTTGCACATTCATATTAATCAAGTGTAACATAGCGGTAAAAATGTACCACCATTGTGATTTTTTTAGATTATTATTAAGAAAAAACTGGTTATTTTGCGGAGTCAGAGTCGGTTGCGGAATCAGAGTCGGTTACGGAGTCAGAGTCTGTTGCGGAATCAGAGTCTGTTGCGGAGTCAGAGTCTGTTGCGGAGTCAGAGTCTGTTGCGGAGTCAGAGTCTGTTGCGGAGTCAGAGTCTGTTGCGGAGTCAGAGTCGGTAATGTCTGTATCCCACTCAGTTACAGTTAGAAATGATAGGTCAGAAATGCAGAAATCATAAGGATTTGTAGCGTCTCCGTTTGTGGGAATCTGAAACTGAATTGCCTCGATTTTGTTTATATCAAGTTCTGGTGCTTCGGGATCATATTTTACATATGCATCTTTAAACA
>JAFGVO010000478.1 GCA_016937935.1 Deltaproteobacteria bacterium
CTATCTATAATTAAAAACTGAATTGAAGCAGAATTGCACCATCTATAACAGGTCTGCCCCATTTGGCGAGAGATGAGTCATCTAAAAAAAGTTCAACAGATGGTAAAAGAATTCCCGTTTTAAAAGATAGAATAATTCCAATCAGTGGAGATATTTTAAACAGAAGACGGCTTGCGAGTCCCAGGTATGCAACGTTATCAGAATCACCTTTTAAAGAACTGTTTTTTATCCATACAACAGCGAGACCTGCTCCTGCTCCAAGTGCCAGATTAACAGGTCGGTTGTTAAAAATTGTGCCATAGATAAAACCCCGAATCATTAGGGTGTCAAAAGAGACTTTGCCACTGGAACTATTAATATTTTTTGAGAGCATAGCCCACTGTCCGTCTGTTTCTAAAAGCATAAAAGCAAGTGGTTTAAGAGTTAAACTCCATGCAAATCCAGTTGCAGGCCCAATTCCTCCTGGACTCCATGATGTACCGCTGCCTATTGCCACACCCATCAGGGGGAGGTTTTTTATAGATGATTCTATTTTGTTTGGTTTCGGATTGTTTTCAGGAGCAGGTTCTTCTTTTTTAGGTAGTTCAATTTTAATCATTGCGGCACGTACAGCTTCAATTCCAGACAGGAGCATATTTTCGAGAACTTCTGGTGTATGGCTGTTTTCAAATATCAGTTTCCGTGTGTTATTATTTTCGTCATGTCCTGATATAATATCAAGTTGAAGTTTGTTTTCAGGTGTAATCCAAATTCTGACAAGTGCATCAATTTCCTGTTGTTTTTTCAGAATATTAAATTGGTGACTTCCGTTTTCAATAAAAGGCTCTTCAGATTCAACGGTTTTTATTGAGGCATTTAATGTTTTCAACTCTTCAATAAATGACTCTTCAGCCTGTGGCCAGGCAATATCACTGCAGCAGGTGTTGAGGCGAAGAAAGACAATTTTTTTATTGTCATCAACATCCCCGAATGCAATTAGAGTTATGATATTTATCAATATAAAGATGAACACAGAAATTCTAGATGCTTTTTTCAATTATGAATCCCGATTATTTAATATTTTGTTAATAAGATACTGATTGTGATTATAAAACAGAATGAGCCATTGATGCAAATGAGCCGTCTGGATATTTTTGAATATATGCGTTTGCGGCTTTTTTTGCTTTTGGGATGTTACCTGTATTTTTATAAATCTCAATGAGACGGCCCAGTGATTCATCTGAAAGAGGCCCTTCAGGAGATGCATGGAGATATTGTTCAAATAATAGTGCTGCAGCTTTAGGGTTATGCTGAAGCTCAAGAGCAACCCTGCCAAGTAGAAAAGTGGCGTTATTTGCTCTGTAGCTGCCTATGAATCTTGTTTGTATTGTTTTTAAAATTTGGACAGCAATATCTGTTTTGCGGGAATAGCGGGCGGCATTACCAAGTTTAGTCAAATCATCTGCACTTGATTTTAAAAGAAGCTGGTCAAAATTATGAGCTGTTGCCAGAGTTATGGCCCCTTCATAGTCTTTTGCCTCATAACGCTCTTTCCATGTTTCTAAAATGCTATTTGATTTTTTAGTGCTGCTTTGATGTATCACGGCTCTGTTTTCAGAGAATGCAGTTTTATTGGTCAACTGTTTTTCTCCTTTATTTATACTGTCAATATTTGCAGATATGTCTGGATTTATTAAACTCTCTTTATTGTATGGTTTTTTTGAACCATTGGATTTTGTATGATTATAAGGAGAGATTGTAATTTGATCCATTTTCACCTGGAGCTGATCACCTGCCATAAGTCTGACTCCGTGTCTGTTAAGGCGTGCTCCTGTTACTTGTACTGAACCCTTAAAAACATTAACATCAAGCTGTTTTTCAGAGGGCCGCCATAAAACACTGAATCTTGTTCCAGTAACTTTTACCTCATAGGTTCCTGCTCTTATAATCCAATCTGTATGACCATTTCCGGTTACTTTACAACTTATCTTTCCTTCTGATAAATCTACAATAACTTTTTTTGTGTTACTCTGTATAACCCGGGCAGAGGAGCCTTTTTCAAGACTGTAAATTGTTCCTCCGTCAAATTTAATAATAGCAGGGTTACTCTTTTCTGACTCAACAAAGTCTCCTGCATTGCCCATTAGAGAGTTGTTTCCAACATGAAATATAATTTCATTGTCATAAGTTCTGGTATTAATAACAAGAGCGATAAATGCAACTACTGTGGCAGTAAGTCCAATTGTTAAAGTTGCAGTCCTAAAGGTTCTAAATGTTTTTCGTTCATACTCTTTTGATACGGCAGATAAA
Organism: Deltaproteobacteria bacterium; assembly: GCA_016937935.1. Lineage (GTDB taxonomy): Bacteria > Myxococcota_A > Polyangia > JAAYKL01 > JAAYKL01 > JAFGVO01. Next base: position 2,290 of record JAFGVO010000478.1, read on the forward strand.
AACCTGCGGCGCTGATTTTCCGGACTTGCGTAAACAGGACCTTCTCCCCTGGAAGGAAGAATCTCATTGTGTATTTTTTGTTGTAATTGATCGTTCATTTTTTTAAATCCTCCACAAAGCTGCGCAATACCAGATCTGTCTGCGCTTTCTTCATGAACTCCTCCCTGCTTTTTTTTGCATGGCGTTTGGCAGTAATGAGAGAACAATTTTTAATCTCTGCAATCTCTTCAAATGTGTATCCCTCAATAAAACGCAGCGCAAACACAATGTGATTATCGGGAGACATGTTGCGAATAACTTTAAAAACCCGGTTGTACAGTTCCCTCCCGTTATTTGATTCCTGTATATCATATTCATCAGAAGTGGGATTTAAAGGGGTGAAAAATCGGCGGTATTTACGGCTTCTCAGCTCGCGCCTCACAGCATTGAGAGTTACTGACGATACCCACTTTGGCAGAGCTTCAGGATTTCTGATGGTTTTAATTGAGGTCATAATATCTAAAAATATATTGTTGACTATATCATTATGCTCAAGGTCGTTTCCAAGGAGTTTCCAAACCATCCTGTTAATCTTGTCATTATACTGATCAAAAAAAGCAGCAGAAATTGTCATGTCTGCAGCTTTTAGGCCCGCCACCAGTTCAAAATCATTGTATCGCTGTTTAAGTGGCAAAGTTGCCACTTGTCCAAAGATATGTTTTTTAGTAAATGGCAGCATATTTTTCTTAGTATGGAACAAGCGTACTGTCCGTTGTCATAACCCACTCATCAAATTCAAAGCCGTCTTCACGCATTGCAAAAGTTATATTGTGAACTCCGGCAGTTTGAACATCCAGGTAGATTGAAAGAGGTATTCCATAGGGATTTCCACCGCTGTCACGCTGATTTGAACTCCATACCCACTCATTTGACATGTAGGGCATCTGAATATTTTTACCGCTGTCGGGCCAGGTGCCGTCAATTCCGGCGTGGAGTCCGTTATCTTCCCCTCCTGTTGTGTAGGCTCTGACCCATACGTAGTAGCGTCCCGGAATTTCAAGCTGAACATCAAAACCTATTTGAGGACTTGTCAGAGGATCCGGATTAACAGAGGCAGTGCCTGTATTATCATTTACATCCGGCAGTGCTTCAAGGTATGCGTTGCCATGTGCTGTTTCTGCGTGACTATCATCTCCGTCAGGGGTGACATCTGGAACCGTATCCAGAGTAACTGTGTACCACTGACGCTCGCCACTTTTAAAATCAAAAGTATCAAAATTTTCAGCCTGCATTTTTACTGTAAAATTTTCAGAAGGCTCACTTCCTGTTTCACTTTCCGTATCACTTTCACTATCTGGCAAAGTTTTAGAGTCATAATTTGTATCAGTATCTGTGGAGCTGTCTATTGGTTCAGCCGTTGATGTCTCAATTAAATCATAAGAATCTGTTGAGGAGGTGTTTAAATGAATTTTGCCGTCCCCGCATCCGGCGGAAAAAAACAGTATTGAAAATATTCCGGGTAAAATAGGGTTATATGTTTTTTTATACACTGTATAAAAGTCTATATCAATCGTCTGCCCTGTCGCAATAGAGAAGTAGGTAAATGGTGTTTTTTTAAGCAATAGAGCTCTGTTCATTAATATGTTCCAATTCTTGTTTTTGAAACTCTAAATTCGTCAAACCAGGCATATACATCATCAGAATGTTCATACTCCACTGTTGAACCTCCTAAAAATGCAGAAATTAAAATTGCATTAATTGTAAGAGTATCCATTCCTTCTCCGGGGCGGCGATACAGTCCGAAGACCTCTGAACTGACCAGTTTGTGCCCCTTGTCTCCATCTACCCATCCTTCAAAAAGACCGTCGCTTAGGCCAGGTGTTTCAAGCTTGTAGTGAAGTTCAATCTGATGCCATTTGCCAATATTCAGATAAGGGGTAAAGCGGTTTGTGCAAATATCACCTCCGTCAAATATTTTATCACCCCAAAACCTGTCTGCGTCATCTGTAATGCCGTCTGCATCATGAGGAAGTTCCATGTAAAACTGTATAGAGCCTCCGGCCCTCCACATAATGCGACCTTTCCACTCTTTATCCCTAACCCCCAAAAGTGAGCCTCCAAGGCTTGGAAGCTTTCCCCCGCATTTTTCAAAATCAAAGTTGTCACTGAATTTTATAAAGTATGACAGATAGAGTTCGTCACCATCAAAAGGGTTGTCTTTGTATGTGCCGGAAAGAGGTATACGGGTATCCACTCCTGAGTTTGCGGTTTTTAACTGATTTGCGGGAAATTTTACCCTAAGAGAGCGTCCATCCTTATCTCTGCTTTCAAAAGGATCTACAAATGCCCGATCTTTACTTTCATCCATATCCTGATAGTAGCCAAGTCCGTATCCCACAGGAAAATCGACTTTGAGCTCTTCTTCGCTGTAGTGATCTCCAGGTCTTAAATGGTCAAATGAGATATGGTAAACATCTGTTTTTAACAGTGAATCCGTTTGCAGTACAATTTTGACAGAATCAGCGGATTCTTTGTTTATATCTCTTCGTGATTCATAGCCTAAAGCTCCCGCTGTAAGGATATTTGCCGTTGCTCCTGCAAGTAAAAAACTGCCGTTTTCATCTGTTTTATCAAAAATATAGGGATCTTTTGCAAGGGAGACCAGAGCATTTTCTATTGGATTGTCATTATTATCCACAACAATTCCACTGATATTATGGGGTGGAACAGTTATTTCTGTATCATTGGGAATATTTTCAGAAGAGGTGTCAATATTAGTATCCGTTGACGCATACTGTGAAGTATCTGATTGAGAATCTCCAATAGTATCAGCTCCGGAATCAGATGATTTTAAATTAGTATCAATACTCGTGTCATTTGGTCTGTTTGATTCGGTATCAAAAAGATCTGTATCGGTAGAGCTGTCGTTGCTTGTATCATATTCAAATGCCAGCTCTTTAGAGCAGCCTGAGAGAATTAAAGATACAAAAAAAAATATATATAGTGACTTTTTCATTTTAACCTTCCATAGAAAATTTGCATTTTGGATTAATGTCCACAGTATTAATGGAAGCATCAGATTGTCAAAAAGTATCAAAAAAAATATTTTATTGTGCCTGTTTAATTTAAAAGAATTTAAGAGCCAGTTCGTCAGCAATGATAATTGCCTTTTGTGAGGGCTTTGCATAATTGTTTTCAATGGTAATCAGACCATTTTTAGCCAGGGATAAGAATATTCTGAAATAGGAGGTGTATTCATCTTTTGTTAAAATATCTTTCAGGTGATTGAGGTCAATGCCACTTTTAGTCCTTAGTCCCAGCATTACAATTTCCTGAGCATATTCTTTGCTGGAAATTTTAATAATGTTCTCTTCAATTCCCGTTTCCAGGAATTGATTTTTTGTTTTTGAATTATCGATAGGGGTGTTTAAATAAGTATCAATGAGTCTTGTATTTTCATATCTGTATCTCTCATTGCCCATTTTAATATGCCCGTGAGCCCCTGCACCAATTCCAAGATATTCTCCACCAGACCAGTAATTTGAGTTATGGACACTTCTCTTTTTGTTTTTTGCAAAGTTGGATACTTCGTACATTGTATATCCCAAAGTATCTGTTGTGGAAACAACAGTTTCCCACATTTGTGAAAGTTGTGAGTTGGCAGGATATTTCAGATTTTTTAATTTATAAAGTGGAGTTTCTTTGGAAACAGTCAGTTCATATGCAGAAAGATGGTCGGGATTAAGCTGTAAAAGAGAGGTGAGTTCACTTTTTATAACTGAGATATCCTGACCCGGAATACCATAAATAAAATCTGCACTTAAATTTTTACACCCTGCATTCCTTGCAGATTCAATGGCTGATATGGCATCTTTCACACTGTGTCTTCGTCCCATCCATTTTAGAGTGGTATCATTCATTGATTGTATACCAATGGAAAATCTGTTTACACCCCCATCAATAAGTTCTTTAAACCATGACAGTGACTGATCTTTAGGGTTTGCTTCCACTGTCACTTCAATGTCTGAGGTTTTATCAGTTTTGCATGTTTCTAAAATTTTAATAATCGTTTCAGCCTGCAGAAGTGAAGGGGTACCGCCTCCGATATATACGGATTTAAGACGTCTGGAATTTACATGTTCAAGTCTGCATTCAAGTTCACAAATAAGTTTATGGGCATATTCCTTTTCAGGAATTTTTCCGTTGCAGGGAGATGAAACAAAATCACAGTAGATACATTTTGAAACACAGAAGGGTATGTGTATATAAATGGAGTATTCATCCACCATGAATATTTTTTAAAGATCTTTTGAAAGTGTTTCGGCTCTCAATTTGCCGATGTCAAAAATTAATTTATCAAGGGATTCAAGGTTGTTTTTAGGAAAATCCGGAATTGTAACAACTTTTCCAACAGGCGTAAGTCCTTTAAAAGTGTGCTCCAAAAGAAAATCAAAAATATCTTCATCGCTGATATCCCCAAATAGAAGATTAAAAAGATGTCTTTGGGTTTCATCTTTTAATGAGATACTTTTCAGATTTCCGTAGGAAATTACAAAGATGAGAAGCTGCATTACAACCAGAAAGCTGTTTTTTGTCTCAAAAATTCCCTCTTCAATTCCACTTTTTATAACTTCCTGAAAACTGATAAGTTTTGGAAGAATATATTCTGCAAGAATTTTCTCCAGATGTTCCCGTCCCTCTGCAACCTCTCTGGTTAATATTTTACTTAGTTCCTGACCAAGGGCTCCCAAAGGAAATCTCACAAGGAGATATATTCCCATATAAAGCTCCTGCTCCCTTGTAAGAGACCACATAGATACCGCGTCACGGATAAGTTTTTCGTCATCAACAGCAAAGTAGTGTTGTATTATTTCGTCATATAGCTTTTCTTTGCTGTCAAAATAGTAGTGGAGAAGAGCCTGATTTGCATCAGCACGTTTTGCAATTGAACCCATGCGTGCGCCGTCAAATCCAAACTGTGCAAATTCCTGCTTGGCAGCTGTCAGAATTCGCTCTTTAGTAGCGTGATTTTTATTTTTAGTCTGAATTGTCATGGATGATAAATATTACTCTCTTATGTATGTAATTTTTTTGTTTTTATCAGTTACATTACA
>JAFGVO010000479.1 GCA_016937935.1 Deltaproteobacteria bacterium
AACAAATCAAAACTCACCATCAGAAAAGCATACGGTTTTAGGAGCTTTAGAACAGCGGAAATAGCCTTGTATCATACACTTGGCAAGTTACCCGAACCCAATTTTACCCACAGATTCTGGTGAAGAGGCAAAAAAATTTATATATTATATTGAATAATATTATTCATAAATTTATGGTCATTTTTAAGTCACTAAAACTATTAAACTAATTAGTTTGAACAGGGCATTACCCGGGCGATTTTGATGGTACTTGAGGATGGGGTTGCAGAGGCCCAGGCCACACTGCCGTCAGAATAACTTTTCCAGTACTGCCATGGATGATCCGGGACGGGAACAGTAAATTGTTCACCAACAGGTGCGCCGCTTGTCACATCGTAAATTTGTGCAGCCTGATTATCCCCTGCCCCCCAGGTTAGAAGCATATGTTCGGTTCCAAGAGCCACCATGTGAGGATTATTAGTATTCCCAGCAGTTGTAATAGTCTGATCCGATCCCCCTGAAGTAAAGTGCTCTATTCTGATTGAGTTCTGATAGCTCCATGCATACCAGTAACCCTCTTTTCCTGCATTAATAACATCGCCCCCAAACAGGGTTCCGTCGCAACTTGCACTCTGAATGGTTTTATAAGTTTTATCAAAACGGGCAATACGACATTCGTTGTCCGTAGTACACACTGTTACAAAGTGGCTGGTGCGGGGATCCCATACAAGGCTGGTACCCCAGCTGTGACTGCATCCAAGATCAAAGCTGTCATGTCCGGTCAGAAGATTGCCGGCAGGATCGACAACCTTCATGCGATCTCCCTCGTGAATATCAATACACTGTCCATTCACCGCTGTTATTGCATTACAAAAATAACCTGCGTAGTTGGTTCCGTCATGGGCTATACGTCCGTGATGCTGATACCACCAGATGTAGGTATTCCACCCCACAGCACTGTAGGCCGGGTCGGTTGCAGAAGACGAAGTCAGTTTGGCCGACCATTGTTCAGCCCCGGAGTTGTCAAAGCGCACCATGTACATATCATAGCATCCAGGACGATCCCCCGGAGTACCGCATAACATGCTCACATCCCCGCAGTTCTCATCACCCGAGCCCTCCCCGTTACGGGTCAGCATAACAACCCCGCCGTTCTCATCGGCAGCCACATCCTGAAAATCGTATCCCTCCAGGCTGAAGGGGGTTCCTGTAATATTGTCATCCTTATCAAGAGAGGCAATATGAACCTGGCTTCCGGTACTGCTGCCATAGTGAGAATAACCGGTCATCCAGGTAACAAGAGAACCTCCCCCGGGCTTTGCCGCGATTGCAAGGGGAATATTATTAATCTCACTGGTTGAATAATCAGGAACAGAACCCAAATCAACTGAAGTAATCCGCACCTCCGGTGACGAACAGGAAGTGACCAATGTATCTGTGTCAGTATCGGTGTCAGTATCGGTGTCTGTATCTGTATCTGTGTCAGTGTCAGTGTCAGTGTCTGTGTCCGTGTCCGTGTCAGTATCAGTATCAGCATTAGTGTCTGTATCTGTATCTGTGTCAGTGTCAGTGGAAGTATCTGAATCCCCCAACCCGTTTGAATCGTTCTGAGAACAAGATACAAAACATCCAAGCATCCCTCCAAAAATAAACAACCAAAAAATATTTCTTTTCATAAAACAACCCTTTCCTTGATATTAAACTTCATTATCAATAAAGGACGAAAATTAATTAAACTACGGCTCATAAATTTGAAAATAAAAATTAACAACAATCATGACCATTTGCTAATGCAGATTACTTTTTAAAATTTCATTGACAGTATCTAAAGGAATCCCGCTTTTAGCAGCAATCTGCTCACTGGAAAGCCCCCTGTCATTCATGTTCAAAACAAAAGTTTCCAATGGCTCCCCAATTTCAACAAGATGATTATCAGGATCAAAAAACCGCATTGTTCTCTGTCCCCACGGCTCTTCATGAATCTCATGTAAAAACCGGACACCGGCATTTTTAAGATTTTGAAAAGCCTCAAGAATTAAATCTGTTTCAAAATACAATTCAAACCTGTTTGAAGAGGCAGCAGTCTCAAGCTTTTTACTAATAATATGTTCGGGCCGAATTTCCCAAAGAGACAATCCGCTTTTCAAAATAACATTTTTACCAAAATCATGCTCAACCTGCTGATGTAGCAACCCCACATAAAAATCCTTTGACACTTCGATATCTCGTACAAATATTACAGAAGAATGAAATTTCATATCCACCTGACTTTCCTATAGATAATTAAATCATAGCAATTTAAGAGGCTTATACTTATCAAAGTCAATCCTCACAATCCAGCCTAAACATTAACAATTTTTCCAAATCATTTCAGATCTTATACCTAAAAAAAACTGCTTAAGGTAATAATTAATCCCCTCACCTTCCCTGACTCTCTTTTTTTTATTTTTTTTATCTTTTTTTGTTTTTGATAGTTGTGTATTCGTCCGTTATATTTGCAACTGATGCCACTATTTGTGTATTTTTACTATTACCACTGTATAAATTTAATGTCTTATTTGTTCCTGGTTTACATATTCAGTAAAAATTTAAAATATTCATAAATATCGGTGAGTTGACATGATTCCATATTTTTCATAATAATTATTTATCGCAAAATTTAATAACTTTCACAGGGAAAACTCTTTGTGAATTAATTGCCAAAGGAGCACTTGAAATGGTTACAAAAATGGTGGTAAAACGACAAAAATCATCTGGAAAAGTCTGTGCGGCGGCTTCAAGTTACGAAGACAACATTATCACGGCAACCACCTCTGCATTTGGGGAAGCAGCAGGGGCTGCGTCCGGGGTTTTGTTAAAAGCTGCAAAGGATAGTCTTACTGATGCAACAGACAATATGTTTAAAGCTGACCAGGCTCATCTGATGGAGCTTTCCGATGATACTAAATTGATAGAGCTTAGAGATGGGAGCATAGATAAGGTTCGCGGAACATAAATGGATTTAAGAGAGATTTGTAATACGGTATACGGTGATACTTTTGTTAGAGAAATTGGTTTTAAAGGAGCAACCCCATCAGATGCAATGGAGTTATACAACCAGGGCAGTCTGATTGCAGGCAAGCTTGAAACAATTCAACTGCCAAAATCTATTCGCTTTGGAATGACTGTAGACCTGGATCAATTTAAAACAGCCCTGCCACCGATGTTGGAACAACTGGCAAAGTCGACCGCTGATGTAAACAAAGACAAACAGGATGCTTCTGACACAATGATTGCCAGAAACAACACCATCGAAGAGTTTGATAAGATATTCTCCCGCACAGCCAATCTGACTTCAACCCTGCTACAGCTTGCAGACCTTGACGAGCTCGCCTCAAGAGTTCGCCCATCAGTACGTAATCCTGGACAAACAATTGAAGATGCGAGGGATGATTCAGCCCCGGCCCCAGAAGCTTCTGAAGTAGCCTGACCATTATAAATTATAGTGTACATGCCTTTAAAAGCACTTTTGGCAGGAGGTACACGGGTGTACATGCCTTTAAAAGCACTTTTGGCGGGAGGTACCAGCTAACACTATATCCGTGTTCTTTTTATTCATTGGTAATCCTATTTTCGAAGATACCAGGTCGGTGAATTGGCTTCACCAACGGCATTCCACATCACATCAAATAAGGGTTTGAAAGTTGATGAGATTTAAATCCCGCATAGATGCTTAAAGATGCGCATCAGGGAGCATTTACAATCGACCTAAAACGGACTATTTATAAAGGTAACTGTGCCTGTTCCGCTGTTAGTTGAATTGTTAACGCTCGTTGCGTTTACCCAGCAAAACAAGTCTGTGAATTCGGCAGGTGCTGTATATAAGCCGGTCTGATCAACTGTTCCACAGTTTTGCTGGAAAACTGACCATACAACATCAACCTCTTTATCAGTGCCCAAAACGCTTACGTTAAACTGATAGGTTTCATTGAAATCCAACATAATCTCTGTGGGAGACACTACAATTTGAATGGGATATACTGTAATTATGGCTGAGCCAATAGCGCTATTATCCGCCTGGCTTACAGCTTCAATTTCACATTCAACTTTTTCATAAATAATCTCAGCGCTTGCCTCAAACAAACCTGTGTCACTGATAGTACCGCACCAATCATCAGTGCCTTCTTTCATCCGCCATCTCACGTCTTTATTTGTGCCCCCTTCTACTGTGGCACTAAACTGAGCTGTTTCACCTTCACCAAGAGTTACGGTTTGAGGCGCTACCGTAACGGATATACCTTCGAGTGATAAGATATTAATTGTAACTTCGTCAGTTTGTGAAGGATTGCTCCCGCTGGTTGCTAAAATGTGACATGCATCTGCTGGAACTAATTTAGGTGCGGTGTAATAACCATCTTCTGTAATAATACCACATTCATCACCCTCAACCACTGACCATTTAACATCACTCGTAAACGTTCCGTTAATAACAGCAGTAAACTGAACCGTTTCTTCAGTAGTTAAAACGTTTGGTGTGGTGAGAATCGTCACTTCATCTTTTTTAGATTTCATAAGACAAAAGCCCATACCTGAGCCGTTTGAACACCACAGTTTAGCATCTTGAAATGTCATATCTTCACAATCACCTCCAGTTAACAAATCATAATATCCAACAGGTGTTCCATCCTTTTTAAAACTATACAAATCTCCCATTGATGATCCCCAAATTAATTGTCCATCATAAGCAAGGGAATTGAAATTAACAGGAAACACCATTTCTTTTACGAGCTTTCCATTGGAAGTATAAATTGAGATGATATTTCCATTTTCTGCAATCCACAGTTGATTATCTACCCACACTATCCCATTAATCTCTTGATACGCATCTCCAACAGAAAATTGATTCAAAATCTTTCCTGTGCCTGAGTCCATTTGATAAACAAAGGAAAAAAGATCGTCTGAAACATATTGTTCAGCAGAATACCAAATTGTTTCCCCATCTGAAGCTAATTTTGCACTTATATAACAATCATTTTCTGGACAAGGGATTGAGGAAATTATATTTCCATTCACATCAATTTTAGCAATGCCCCCATCTTGAACATCCCAAAAGAAAGTTCCATCAAAGGTCAACCCACGATTCCAATCATCGGTTGCAATGCACTCCAATTTGGTGAACACTCCACGCACAACCCGATTAATATACCAAACCCCTGATTCAGAATAAGATGGCACGTCATATGTACCTGAAGCAGCATTCGTTCCTGTTTGTCCTGAAAAAGTAATGGTTTGTTCAATGTCACCAAACGAAATATTATTCCCATCTATGGTTCCAGCTATCTCAGTTTTATCTTTACTAAAACCCAGTATTGGTAAATCGATTGTTCCACCTAATGATGCTTTCTCTTGTGTAATTTGAACAATAAATCCACCATCAGTATAGTTTTTTCCACTATACGTACCAATCCATATTCCAGACATGTTGCAGTCAACACATGCATCACTGGAATCTAATTCAACCGGCTTAATCCCCTCTGATTTTTTTGAACATGCAGACAGGCTACAAACAAACAGGAGGGATAAAACCAATCGATATTTAAATGTACTCATGTGGCTCCTTTAATTTTTTAATGGATAGTAGACTATACAACCTCTAAAAGTCACAAAAAAAGTTATTTTTTTAGATTTTCC
>JAFGVO010000480.1 GCA_016937935.1 Deltaproteobacteria bacterium
CAGTTGGGATTAATATATTATGGAAAAAGATAATTTAACAAAAACGCTTGTCCAACATGTGTTTCCAGTATTTTTATGGCTTTTGATAATTATTCTGCATGTCCCTGTTTCTTATTCACAAGATGCAGTAAAAAGGCCTGGGGTTACAAAGGTGTATCCAGCTGAAAATTCTGCTGAAATTTCAAAAAATACTCTTATTTATGCAAAATTCGACAGGAAAATGAAAAAGTCCTATTTTAATATATTCACTGTCACATTAAGAGATGAAAAGGGAAATTCAATATTCGGAAAGATAAAATATGTATCTGATAAATTTACCGTATATTTTATACCCCGTCAGGAGCTTATGTCAGGAACCAGTTATACTATTACCCTTAAAGGGCAGATAGAGGATGAAAAGGGCGTTAAAATAGGTGAGGATTTTTCATGGTCTTTTACTGTGGGAACAAAAACTCAGGAAGAGACATTGACTGTACAGACTGCAAAAGAAGTTTCTGTAAAGAGTGAAATTGCTGATGCAGTAACTGGAAAAACATCTTCTTATCAGAATGATGATTATATCAGTAATTTGAAAAATGCAGTAACTGATGCAGTAACTGATGCAGTAAATGATAAAGTTTCTTTTTCCCGGAATAATGATCATATCAGGAATCTGAAAAATGAGGTTAAAAAGGTTATTGCAAATGAAAATGAAATGGACAGCCTTTTTTTAAAGAAACTCAATAAATTCAGGGATGAAGTGAACAGGAAAAAGGCAAATCAAAGAAAAATAGCAATTGATGACCTTCTTAATATCAGAGTATTTAATTCTCTGGGGTTTGAGGAAATAAATCAGGATGTGGCTGTATATTCAGATGGTTTTATTACATTTCCTATGATCGGATCAGTCAGGGTCGAAGGAAAAACTTCAAAAGAACTTATTAATGAACTGACAGGATCATTTGAAAAAGAGTATTTTAATAATCCCAGGGTTGAGATACGGTTTAAAGGTATCGCTGCAGCACTTGAGACTATTAAAGTGTATATGCTTGGACAGGTAAAAAGCCCGGGCCTTAAAACACTTCCCCTGGGAACTAGGGTTCTGGATGCCCTTGTTTCAGTATCCGGTACAACAGAATCAGCTGATTTATCCAATGCAACAATTATAAGAGATGATGAGGAACTTAAAATAGATCTTAAAAAACTTGTTTATTATGGTGAAAAAATTTATGATGTTCCTCTTAAAAATGAGGATACAATTTTTATACCCGAAAAAAACAAGAAAAAACAGGTTGTTTATGTACTTGGAAAAGTGCGTTATCCGGCAAGATACAACTTTGAAACAGGTATGACTGCTGTAGATGCATTGTCAATGGCCGAGGCATTTTCTCAGGATTTTAATGATGTTCAGATAATAAGAAGTCAGAAAAAAGATCAGCAGATTATCAAGATCGATATGTATAAGATGATGCGACAGGGGGATACAGACCAGGATGTAAGGCTTATGCCCGGAGATATAGTATATGTTCTTAATACAAAAAGAATATCCAGGGATGAGTATATTTATATTTTCTCAGGAGATCTTGCGGTTGGGGAAAATTCATTTCAGGGAAGATATGATTATGAGTCCGGCATGACTCTTGTTGACGCGGTTGCTATTTTAAAGGGTGTTCCAAATACCCTGAAATGGGTTTCAATTGTAAGGCCTGAGCAAGAGCCTGTTTTTGTAGATTTGCGAAGAGTTCTTCAAAATGGAAGGCTTGACAGTGATGTCAATCTCAATCCGGGGGATATTTTATATTTCAGCCCCATCAGATACAGAAATATTGTTAAAAGGTTTGGCGATTTTTTACAGCGCACAGTTGTTCCTTCCCTTACTACTCTTCATGCGGTATGGGATGCAAGAAAGTTTTAAAAAATGGCAAGTTCGAAAAAAAGAGGCTACTAAATGGAACAGGAACAATACAGCAGAGATTTTTCCTTGCATGATTATTTTCATGTTATTGAGAAAAGATACTCAACAGTTGTTTTCACCATATTTTTTATTGTCGGTATTGTTGCAGTATTTAACTGGCAGCAGGCTCCTACATATATGACTTCAGGCAAGGTTATGATCGAAAGATCAGGTGATCTGGCCGGATCATTTAATATTATGCAAAGCCTAATGCTTTCTTTAAACAATTATATAGAAATAATCAAGAGCCGAAAATTTCTGGCTCAGGTTGTTGATAAGCTAAAAGAAGAGGGTGTAAACAATGTTACTGTCCCGTACTTAAGGGGAAATATAAAGATAAAACCTGTTTCAGGCACTGATCTTCTTGAAATTTCAGGATATGGTTCAGAACCTGAAAGTCTTAGAAAGACAGTGGATGCAATTATAGATCTTTTTGTTGTTGATTCTTCCAGGGTTCAAGAGCAGACATCAGACAGCAGGCTTAAGTATCTTGAAAATCAGCTTGGAACAATTGAATCTCAGTTAAGAGAGGCTGAGCAGGAATTCAGGGATTTTCAGAAAAAAGAGAGAATTTTTTCAAATTCCTCATCACAAACAGGAGCAGGCAATAATATTGTTTCCTGGGAAATTGAGAAAAAAGAGCTTGAATTTAATATTGAAATGAATGCAAAGCTTCTTGAAATCCTTGAAAGTGATTTGGCAAAATATGTATCTAACACTGCCGGAGCAGAGTCAAATGGCCATTCCGGAGTAATCAAGTTGGAGGATTCCCTTGAAAATATTGAGGCGGAGTATGCCAGAGCAAAGCTTGTTTATAAGTCCAGACACCCCAAAAGGGTTGAACTTGAAAAAAGGTTAAAAAAGATTCAGGCCGAATTTGAAGCCATGAAAAACGGTTCTTTTTCAGCTGTAAGTTCAGACCCTGTCTTAAATGAGCTTAAAGCTCAGATATTAAAAAAACGGCTTGATATTTATAATGACAAAACAAGACTTAAAATTTTAGAATCCATGATTAATGATGAAAAAGTTGATGAAACTGAGCTGTCTGATAAAAACCTTAAATATATTCGCCTTGAAAGAAAGGTTAAAGTTACTGAAAAAATTTATTCCATGATTCTTCAGAAGTTTAATGAATCCCAGATTCAGGCTTCCAGTGTTAAACAGAAAATACATATAGTTGATTATTCAAGAGACTGCGGCCCGCCCATTCGGCCCAATAAAATGTTAAATCTATTTTTGGCATTTATAGTATCTATTATAACTGGTATGGGATTTGCTTTTTTAAGGGAACATCTTGATAAATCCATTAAAACAAGCGAAGAGGCAAGACTTATTCTTGAAAAACCGATTATCGGACTTATTCCGGAAATTAAAAAAAGTGAAATAAAAGAATCAATGCAGATAATGGAGAACAGCAAGGTATATCTTGATCCCAGTATTATAACATTTACAGAAACCAATACATTAAGCTCAGAAAGCTTTAGAACCTTGCGCACAAATATTCTTTTTTCAAAAGGCAATGAAAGTATTAAGTCCCTTTTAGTGACTAACCCTCAGGAAAATGCAGGAAAATCAACAATAGCGTCAAATCTTGCTGTGAGTTTTGCTCAGATAGACAAAAGAGTATTACTGGTTGATACGGATCTCAGAAAGCCTATTCTGCACAAACTTTTTAATCTTGATAACTCTGTTGGTCTTACAAATGCTCTTTTAGGAGGCAGTCTTGAAGACTGTATAAGCCGCACTCCCCTTGATAATCTGCATGTGCTTACAAGCGGGCCCGTCCCCCCAAATCCTTCAGAGTTGCTCGGGGCTTCGCGTATGGAAGAGATTATTAAAATACTGGAGAATCAATATGATCTGGTGATTTTTGATTCTCCTCCTGTAATTGCTGTAACTGATGCGGCTGTAATTGCATCAAAGGTGAGCGGAACTCTTTATTCTGTGTGTCTTCACAGGCTTGCAAGAAAGCAGGCTCAAAAGGGCATGGAGCTGCTGACAAATGTTAATGCAAATGTTGTAGGGATAATCTGTAATTATGTTAAGGACAGAGAACTTGGCGGCTATTATTACAGATATGGCTATGTATAAAAAGTCAGCGGGAGCATTTTTGTGAAGCACAGGTCAAGAAGGCCGGGAATTTTAAACAATACAAAGGATTTGATACTGTCAATAATACTTTTGACAGGTCTTTCCGGATGGTGTTATGCTGTATCCTTAATGGTGGTTAATTTTACTCCTCAAAAGACATTTTTAATAGTTGCCTCTGTTATTCTTTTTTTTGTTGTTCTTGTTAAACCTGAATATGGGTTCGGTATAATAATTTTAATTACCCCTTTGTTTAATCCATACATACGCGAGGTTGGTATAAGCGGCGCACTTGCAAACAATATGCTTTTTATAATGGCCATTGCAGGATATTTTGCTAAAAAGCTTATTTCCAGAGACCGGGATTTTATTCATAAAGGCATTGAGATGCCTGTTTATACCATGCTTATTTGGATGATAACAGTCCAGTTTAAAACTCAGAATTTTTCAATGATGCTTAAAAAGTTTTTCGGTCTCCTTCTTTTTATGCTTCCCATAATTATAACTTATAATGTAGTGCGCACAAAAAAGGGTCTTTTAAGTGTTTTTAATCTGCTTATTTTTTCATCTATAATGGGCGCTGTTTACGGTATATACACAGCAATTTTTCATCCTTTCGGAGGTAGTGTTTACAGGGCC